>JAYVWQ010000214.1:0-26882 GCA_043785945.1 Akkermansia sp. | reverse complement strand
GCGGCTCGAAGCCATCGTCGCCGCGTCGTGGCTCGACAACGCCGACGGCGCGCGCATCGTCCTCGAAGCGATGAAGCTGCCCTTCGACAAATGGATGGGGCCCGTCACGAAGCAGATTCTGGAAGGCACGCTCAAGGACGACGTGACCGCGCTGCAAAAAACCTCCGGCTTCACGCTCAACGACAACCCCAACGCCAAGGCCTGGCTCGCCGGCAATTTCAAATTCGCCGACGCGCCCAAGACCGAGGAGGAAAAATCCTTCGGCCCCTCCCGCGCGCTGGCGGGCGAAGACCTCAAGAGCTACCAGCTTGGCCGCTCCGTCTTCCTGCGCGACGCGCACTGCGGCACCTGTCATCAGCCGAACGGGCAGGGCATGCCGAACATGTATCCCACGCTCGCCAAGAGCGAGTGGCTGAAGGAAGACGGGCGCCTGATCAAGATCGTCCTCAAGGGCCTGTGGGGTCCGATGGGAATCGGCGGGCAGAAGTTTGACCCGAGCAAAGGGGTGCCGCCCATGCCGGGCTTCGGCGGTTTCCTCAGCGACGAGGAAGTGGCGGGCGTGATCAGCTACGTGCGCCAGTCCTTCGGCAACGACCTGCCGCTCGTCACTCCACAGCAGGTCGCAAAGACGCGCGCCGCGACCAAGGACCGCGTGGACTTCTACATGGTCGAGGACATCATGAAGGAACATCCGCTGCCCGGCTGGGAGAAGTGGGAGAAGATGGCCAAGCCCGCCAAGTCGGAATACGAGTGAGGTGGCCGTGGTCGCGCTGCGACAACTTTCCTCTGCGTAGAAGGCGCGTCCTGAAGTTACGACGGCAGTGTCGCGCGCGGCGCGTTACTGGACGATTGAATTCAATTTCCTCTCAGCCGGAAAAACTTGTGGCCGGTGAGCGGGCCGTTGGTGGACACATATTGGCTGCCGCTCACCACCGGCGGGCCGGCCACGGTCGTCCAGTCATTTGAAAGCATGAGGTTCGTCACCACTTGCAGCGTGAAATCGCCGTAGTAGGAGGGCCAGGAAAGGACCGCGTTGGTGACGAACTTCTGGATGCGCAAGGTGGGACTCCCCAACTCAAACGCGCCGATGTCACTGCCCACACTGCCCACCGCATTGGTGAGAGACGCAAAGTCGAACGGTCGCGGTGCGCCGCGCTGATCGGTGTTGAGACCCGAACTGCTGCCTTGGTCCAGCGCCGGACTGCCTGCCTGCAGCGCCATGGTGGGCGTCGGCCCGCCGTTGTCCTGGAGCGGCCCCAGCAACGGATCGATCGGCGCATTCGTGGTGCCCACCTGATCCTGATTCACGCCGTTGGTGAGTCCGTCCCCGTTGGAGCCGGTTCGGGCACCAATCAAATTGTATCCGTCGGAAATGAACACGCCCCCGGCATCCAGTTCACCGCCGGGCGAACTGTTGCGCGCGATGATGGAGTTGCCCAGGCGTGCCACGCTGAAGTTTCTAATGCCGCCGCCGCCCGCCCCATTGATGGTGCCTCCGGCGACATTCGAGACGATGGTGCAGCTCTGAACAATCAGCGTGCCGGAGTTATGGATGGCACCGCCGTCCGAACCGTTGCCGCCGATGGCCAGATTGGCCGTGAAGGTGGTGTTGCTGAGGGCCACCTGGGCGCAACAGTTCCAGATGCCGCCACCAAACCGCGCCTCATTGCCACTGAACGTGCTGTTCAGCACGACCAGACTCCCGCCCGAGGCATTGATGCCGCCGCCGCTGCCGGAATTTGTGTTCGCGCTGTTGCCCGAGACCACGCAGTTGCTGAGGGTCAGCGCGCCGCCGCCCAACTGAATCCCGCCGCCGTTGACGCTCCGACCGTTGCTGAGGGTCAGGTCGGCCATCACCACCGCGCCGGCGGTCATGGTGAAAATGGGGTTGTTGGTCGAGCCGTTGATCGCCAGCACGCGCGCGCCCGGGCCTTGAATCATCACGTCCTGACTGAGGGGCACGGCGCTGTTCGTAAATGTGATCGCGCCCGTGACATTCGTGGCGAAACGAATCGTGTCGCCCGCCGCCGCATCCAGGATGGTTTGTCGCAACGAACCGAGGCCGGTGTCGTTCGTGTTGGCGACGATGAGCGTGAGCGGACCGATCTCGACCGCGCCAATGTCGCTGCCGTCGCCCCCGCCGGCATTGACGATGGCGGGATTATCCATGGGACGGGGCCGGCCGCGCTGGTCGGCGGGAAGGCCGGTGCTGCTGCCCTGGTCAAGCGCCGGACTGCCGGGACGCGGCGCCAAGCTGGGCGTCGGACCGCCGTTGGCTTGCAGCGGTCCCAGCAGCGGATTGATGGGGACGCCGGTGCTGCCGACCTGATCGTGATTGAAGCCATTGGTGAGTCCGCTGGTGGGGACTCCGTTGGCCCCGCCGCCGACCGCCGTGCTGTAATCAATCTTGCCGATCAGATTGTAGCCGCTGGAGGTGAAAACGCCGATGACATCCGGGTGGGAAGCGGCGCTGTTGCCGGCCACGATGGTGTTGCCGAGGTTGTTGCTCGTGCCGGCCACGAGGCTGTAATTTAAGATGCCCCCGCCCGTGCCGCTGGCGCTGACCGCCGTGTTGGAAACGACCGTGCAGTGGCGCAACGTCACCGGCCCGGCATAGGTGTAAATGGCGCCCGCGTTCAAGGCCGCCTGGTTGCCGGAGAACGTGCAGTTGTCCGCGGCGAAGTTGCCGTTGTTGGCCACCCCGCCGCCGTTGCCGCCGCTGCTATTGGCCACCACGGCGCAGTTGCTCAAAGTGAGCGCGCAGCCAAAGAAGACATGGATGCCGCCCCCGTCGGCGGAGGTGTTGGCGTTGGCGATCGTCAGCGAAGAGATGCGGACGGTGCTGTTGCTGGTGACAAAGAGAACACGGTTGGTGTTGTTGCCGCTGATCTTGAGGGAGGCTGTGGTCGGCCCCTGAATGCTCAAAGACTTTCCAATGACCAGCTCGCCGGTGGTGAGCCCGATGGTGCCGACCACGTTGGTGGCGAAGTTGATGATGTCACTATCCACGAGTGAGGCCACCGCGATGGTTTGCCGGAGCGAGCCGATCCCGCTGTCATTGGTGTTCGCGACCACGAGCACAGCCGGACTCAACTCCACCGCGCCAATGTCCGAGCCGTCCCCCAACGGGGCGTTGGGAACCGGCCGGTCGAACGGACGCAGGCGACCCCGCTGGTCCTCCACCACGCCGAAACTCTGGCCCTGATCAAGGGCGGGGCTGCCGAATGTGGGAGGCATCGTCGCCGTAGTGCCGCCGTAGAGACCAGGCGGCAGCAGCCGGGGATTGAGCGGGCTGGCGGCGCTCCCGAGTTGATCGCCCACGGCCCCCCAGCCAGAACTGCCATTCGTCCGGCCGATCAAGTTATATCCCGCCGAGTTGAATGTGCCGTTGACGTCAGTGCCACCTGCGTTGCCACCAATGATGCAGTTGCCCACCGAAGCACTGCCGGAAAGCATGGAAACCCCCAGATTACTGTTGGAGCAGATGGTCGAGTTTCGGATCATGTAGCTGCCAGTGGCGATGGCCCCAACCGACCCGGAGTTCCCGGCCACGGTGCAATTGGTCATCGCCGCCCCGCCGTAGATTCCGGACCCCGCGTTCGGATCAATTCCACCCGAGTAAATGTTGTTCATGATGCTCGAACCCACGAGGGCCAGCGTGCCAAAGTTGGCGATGCCACCGCCGGTCGCCTGACTGGAATTATTGCGCACGGTGCAGTTGCGGACCGACAACACTCCTTGGTTCCAGAGGCCGCCGCCGGAGTCGCTCTGGCAGTTCGCCACCACGCAATTGCTGAGGGTCAGCGTTCCCGAGTTGTGGAGGCCACCGCCGCGGTTGTTCAGGCCGGAGCTGCCATTCACGAGACTCAGCCCGCTGATGCTGGCTACGGCGTTGGTGACCCGGAACACGCGGCTGGCACTGTTGCCGCTCACGGTCAGCACGTCCGCGCCCGGCCCGAGGATCGTCACGTTGGTGCTGATCAGCAATTCGCCGCTCGTGAGCGTGATGGTGCCGACAGCGCCGGCCAAAAAGCCGATGGTGTTGCCACCACCCATGAATTCATTGTCTTGCAGCGCCTGCCGCAGCGAGCCGACGCCGGCATTCCCCGTGTTGGACACGAGCAACGTCGCGCCGCGCCCACTGGTCGGGGCGAGCAGACCTGCCAAGAGGCACGACACCAACAATGCTCGGATAAAATCGAAGTGGCTTTTGGTTTTCATGAGGTGAATTTCCGAGTCAAACCTTTCCCCAGCAGGTCAAGGTTTGAAAGGCAATTCCGGCGTTTCGATCCCAAGCCGTAGTCCATGCGCCACCCAACCAGCGAGTATGGCTTGACGCCAGCGGCCCGCCACGCCCACGCAACAAACGAAGGCGGTTCGACACCCAATCGGAAATAGTGGGTTTGCACAATTCGCCTTGGAAGATGCGGCCGAGTGGCTTGGTTGTCAGGCTGCGGCCGGTTTGATGCAAACCTTGGTGACCTGCATGACCGGGGCGGGAGAATTTTTCACACCCTAAGCGCCGCGACATGTTCGAATTTCTCAATCCTCGCGGCGACTTCATGGTTGAGGGCAAGGATATGCGCGAGCAAATCCTTTTTGGCCCTGAAGCAATAGGTGGTGAGGACGGCCATGTATCCGACCCTCGCCGGGAGCGAGTGGCTCAAGCACGACGACCGCCTGATCAAGATCGTGCTCAGGCGTCTGTGGGGTCCGATGGAAATTGGCGGCCAGAAATTTGATCTGACTAAGGGCGTGCCGCCGATGCCCGGTTTCGGCCGTTTCCTCAGCGAAGAGGAAGTGGCCGGGTGAGGGGGAAGACCGCGCCAGTTTTCCAGCGGCCAAAATCCCGCCGCAGTTCAACTCTGAACGTGCCGGGTCAGAGCCCGGCCCACCGGCCCACCGGCCCGTCACCTCATGCCCCACCGCTCCCGCACAGATGAATTGCCTGCCCGCGCCGCGCGCTTCTAACGTGGGCGCGATGAAGCGAAACACGGAAACAGCCCCCGCCTTTCTCGGCCTCGACTGCGGCGGCACGCGCTCGGTGGCAGTGTATGAATGTGGTGCCATTCAACATCGCGCCGAAGCCGGGCCGGGCAACATCCGGCTGTTGAGCGAGGCGCAATTGTGCGCGCTGTTTCAGGAGCTGAGTTTGGTTCATAAGAATCTTCCCACACCCACCGCCCTCGCCATCGGCATGGCGGGTGCGGGCTTGGAACGAGAACGTGAACGTCTCCGCCAAGCCGCCGCCAGCGTCTGGCCGGGGATTCCCTGCGCAGCCTTGAATGACTTGGACACCGCGCTGGCGGCGGCGGAAATCGACGGCCCGGCTGATGAAAAAAACTTCTCCGCGCTGATCGTGGTGTTGAGCGGCACCGGCTCCTGTTTTTTCGGACGCAACGCGCGCGGCCAGCGCGTGCGCGTGGGCGGCTGGGGCCACATCGTGGGCGACAAGGGCAGCGCGTATGAGATCGGCCTGCGCGCCTTGAAGGCGGTGCTCTACTACCACGACCGCGACGGGAAGATGCCGCCGCTCGGCCGGCGTCTGCTCCGCGCGCTGCTTCTGAATGACCCGGGCGAAATCCCGCCCTGGGCGCTCGCCGCCAGTAAGACGGACATGGCCGCGCTCGCCCGCGAAGTCTCCGCCGCCGCCAGTCGCGGCGACAAAACCGCCCGCGACATCCTCGCGGGCGCGGCGCACAGCCTGGCCAAAGACGCGCTCACTTGTGCCGCGCGTCTCACCCCGCGCGCGGCCCGCGTGAAGTTTGTTTTGTCCGGCAGCGTGCTGCTCAACCAGCCCGCCTTCGCCCGCCGCGTGGCCAAGTTCATCCGCGAAGAACGACCGACCGCGACCGTGGTTAATGCTCATTACGAATCCGCCTTGGGCGCACTGGCCTTGGCGAAGGGGCTGGGGTCCAAAGTCCAAGGTTCAAGGTCCAACGTCGCCCCTCTCTCAACTCCCCCCGCGCACTGGACCTCGCGACTGAGCTTCACCTCCTCCCCCACCGAGCAGCGCCACCCGTGCTCCATGCACCTCGACGAGATGTCACTGCCCGACTCCATCGAACTGATGTTGAGCGAGGATGAGAAAATCCCGGTCGCCCTGCGCGTGGAGTCCAAGAAGATTGAGCGCGTGGTCCGGCTCATCGTGCGCTCGTTTCGGAGCGGCGGGCGGTTGTTCTACGTGGGCGCAGGCACGAGCGGACGGCTCGGCGTGCTCGACGCCAGCGAATGTCCGCCCACCTTCCGCACCGACCCCGAGCTGGTGCAGGGCATCATCGCCGGTGGACCGACCGCGCTCTGGCGCGCGGCGGAAGGCGCCGAGGACGATCCGGCTGCTGGGACTCGCGCCCTCGCCGCGCGGGGCGTGACCCGGCTCGACACCGTGGTGGGCATTGCGGCCAGCGGACGCACGCCGTTCGTCTGGGGCGCGCTGGACGAGGCGCGGCGGCGCGGCGCGGCCACCGTGATGGTCACGCTCAATCCGCATTTGCAAATCCCGCGCGCCCACCGGCCCACCGTGCTCATTGCGCCGGACATCGGGCCGGAGATTCTCACCGGCTCCACGCGGCTCAAGTCCGGCACGGCCACCAAGCTCCTCCTGAACATGTTCACCACGCTCGCGATGGTGCGGATCGGCAAGGTGCTGGGCAACCTGATGGTGGATGTGAAGGCCTCGAACGTGAAGCTGCGCGACCGCGCCGTGCGCATCCTCCGCACCCTCACCGGCGCGGACGCGGCCACTGCGGAAGCCGCGCTCCGCAAAACCAACTGGGTGATTCAGGACGCGGTGAAGGGGATGAAGAAGCGGGCGCAGATCACTTGAGAGCCATTAAGCAGCATTTGCATACTGAAAGATCACACTCAGGCAATGGCAATTCGGTGAACTGATGAATGGGAATGCGTTCACTGACTAACGCCTGTGCGGCAGCGCAAACCTCACCTTTATTTGGACTTGGCAAAACACCGACAAATTTGATGCGCGCAGAAACCATTTGGAGGTAGCGCTCCGCCCACCATTCGCGCGCCTCGTCTTTTGTAAGCGGTCCTTTTTTCTGCCAGTCGATCATCTGCTTAAATCGAAGGTACCCACGCCCCGGTCCTCCCGTCCACCCTGCTTTGCCGCCCTCTCCATCGCGGAGCGATTCGGTGACGGTAGCCGTGGCATTCAAGCCACGGGTCAGCGCACCCCTCCGGTTTCGTCGCGGAGCGACGACTGAAATCCGCCCCCACCGTTCAGGCGTCGCTCCGCGACGCGGCCAGCTCTTCCGCCGCACTGTGGGCTGAAGCCCACGGCTACCGTCACCTCATCGCTCCGCGATGACGGACCGCGCCGGGCCGGAATTCGTCGTCGGTTGGCGTGCGCCCGGTGAGCGGTGAGTATCTTGTCAGCAGAAACCAACAATCTTTGCTCGCGGAGCCGGGAGAGCTGTCGCCAACATGGCAGGGAACATTTACGAAAGAAAATTACGCGATGGCCACCGAAGAAAGAGTGCTTTGTTTTCAACGTCAACTGCTGGAGGAGTTGGGGCTTTTTCAGGGACTCAGTCTGGAAATTGACAAATACCTGCCGGTGGTGACCGCATCCGCGAACATCCTCTACCTGAACCGCAGCGAGGCGGAACTGGACAAGCGTTTCAAACAGCTCATCCCCTACGTCCTGATTCTCTGCCACGACAAAATCCTGCGCTATCGCCGGGGCAAGGGCGGTCAGGAAACCCGCCTGCACGGATTGTATTCGGTCGGCATCGGCGGACACATTTCAGAAGAAGACCACGGTCTGTTTTCCAACCGCCTCGGCTACCACGACGGCATGAGGCGCGAACTGGTGGAGGAGGTCGCCATCGAGGAGGGGAAGGACGCGGCGGTGGCGGTGATCAACGACGACAGCACGGAAGTGGGCTTCGTGCATTTCGGGGTGGTCCATGTGATGCAGGTGGCCAGCGAGGATCTCGTCGGTCGGCGCAGCGGCATCCTGGCTCCTGAATTTATTCCCATCGCGGAAGCGGTCAAAGACCCGGCGGGCTACGAATCCTGGTCCCGGTTTTGTCTGGAGCATCTGGAGGTGCTGCTCTCCAAGGCGGCGGCTTCCGGCGTCGCCGTTCCTGAGCGGGCCATCAGTTGATCACTGCCGCACGCCGCGCTTTTTCCAGAGGCGCACAGAGACCGGCGCTCCATTTCACCACTGCACGGGCACGCCGGTTTTCTTGCCGAACTTGTTGGTGAAAAATACCTGCCCGTTCGACGCGCCGAACTCGTGGACCATCTTGGTGATCTTCACGTCGAAGCAGCAATACTCGGCAATCTCCAGCATCTTGCCCTCCTGAAACCAGCGGATGGCCTGCAGGCCCTCGCTCGTCTTTTCCACGCCGAAGGTGGCGTGGGCCAGCGAATCGAGCGAGAGGCGGTGGTTCAGCTTGTTCTGCAAATCCACCATCATGTCGAGGGTGGGAATCTGCTCGGCGTCGAAGAAGTCGTTGTGCCCCTGGAGCACGGCGTAGTCGAAGCGCTGGTTGTTGAAGCCCACCACGAGGTCGGCCCGGCGCAATTCGTCGATGAGGTCGTTGACTTCGCGCTCGCCGTAGATTTTGTATTCGCCGCGCCCGGTGCTGTAGGTCACGCCGATGCTCATGCGCATGTCGCGGATGTTGTGCCAGCCGCCGACGTCCTCGGCGGACTTCTGCGTTTCCAGATCGAAATAGACAATGTTCTTGGGCGTCGCGACGGCGGACATGGGCGGAGCATTTAGCAAAAGGGCGTGGGGGACAACAGGGAAGGCGAGGGAGAGGGTTTTTAACCACGGATGGACACGGATAAACACGGATGAAGGAAGAGTCTTCCTCCTCAATCTGAGCGCGTTTCGATTTGCTGGATGGAAGGGATCGGGATGCTTCGATTTCTTAATCCGTGTTTATCCGTGTCCATCCGTGGTTAAGAACTTCCCCATCCTTCCGGCAACCCCGCTCACTCCCCGGTGATGACGCGCTTGTCCGGATCGAAGGCGCGCAGGAATTCTTTTCGCAGCCACACCTTGTTCGTCGGCGACAGCAGCTTGTCATAAAGCGCATTCTCCCAGTCGCCGTACATGGGATTGGGCAGGACGATATATTTGTCCCCGAAGAGGGCCTGGTCGCGGGCGGCGGATTGCGCGCGGGTGATGTGATTGGTATTCCGGCCCTCAAAGTCGTGATGGAAGTCCGCGAGGTTGTCGCCCATGAGGAAGACGATGTCATAAACGCCGTTGGTCAGGAGCGGGCCGCGCCGGTCATCCTTCGAGGAACTGTTCGTTTGCAGGAGAACGTGGTTGGTGTCGGCCCAAGGCAGTCCCTGTTGGAAGAGGTTCGTAATGGTGACCCATTGCTGGGTGAACGCGGTGGTCTGCTTGCGATTGGAGATGTAGAAGACTTCCACATTGTTGCTCTTCGCGTAATTCAACAGCTTGGCCAGTCCCGGCAACGCCTCGGCCCGGCCGGCTTGCACCCAGTGGTCGAAGGTCGATTCACTGTAAATCTCACCGCGCTGGGCGAGACCGGCCTGATACGGACTGTTGTCCAGCACCGTCTCGTCGATGTCCACGATGATGGCGCTGGGCCGGTTCGCCGCGCCGGGGAACCGGGTGGCGAGATGCCGGTCGAGGCGTGCGTGCGCGATGTTACAAGCCTGATAGCAGAGCGCCTGGCACTCGGCGGCGCGCTGATACCACAGCACGGACAGGAGGCTCTGCATGGCCATGATGTTGGTGTAATTGGTGTTGGTATTCGTCTCCGCAGGTTGAAGAGCGCTGCTCGGATGAGAGGGCGCGGGTGGCGGTGGCGCAGTGTGACACCCACTCAGAGTCAGGCTGAGGCGAGGAGCAAAACCCATCGGAAAGCCGGGAACAATTTTCTGCTGTTCATGGGCCGGAAGGTTAGAAAGCGGGGCGCACGGTGCAATCTATTTCAGGCCGCTGAATCGAGAGACACCCCGCTTCTCGCCGGATGGTTCACGGGGCATCCGTGCCCCGTGTTCAGATCGTCGGCGCACGTCGCGCGCGGGAACAGGTGGCAGAAATGAGCCTGACCGCCCCTTTCCATCGCACCCACTTCGCCCGGCCAGTTGCAAACTGGCCGCACGCTGTTACAACCGGCTCGTGCCGACTCAATTGAATCTGGTTTGCGAAACGCCGGCGGCGTCCCCGGTGCCGGAAGCCGCGCCGAAAACTCCCCCGCCGGGCGCGACGGAGTTCAAACTCATCCACGGCGATTGCGTGGCGAAGATGCGCGAGCTGGCGGCGGAGTCGGTCGATGTCGTGGTCACGTCGCCGCCGTATAATCTCGGCATCAAGTACGGAAAATACGACGACACGAAGGCGCGCGATGAGTTTCTGGCGTGGACGGTGGAGTGGTGCCGCGAGGTGAAGCGGGTGTTGCGCGGCAACGGCTCGTTCTTCCTCAATGTCGGCTCGTCGCCGAGCAATCCGATGTTCCCGCACGAGGTGGTGCTGGCCTTGCGCGAGCTGTTCGTGCTGCAAAACACTTTTCATTGGATCAAGTCCGTCACGGTGGAGACGCGCGCTGGGGAGGAGATTTCCGTGGGGCACTTCAAGCCGATCAATTCGCCGCGGTTCGTCACGGACTGCCACGAGTATGTGTTCCACCTGACGAAAACGGGCAACGTGCCGTTGGAGCGGCTGGCGGTGGGCGTGACTTACGCGGACAAGAGCAACATCGCGCGCTGGGGCCACACGGAGGGACGCGACAAGCGTTGTCGCGGCAACAACTGGTTCGTGCCCTACGAGACGATCAAGAGTCGGGACAAGCAGCGTCCGCATCCCGCGACCTTCCCGGTGCAGCTCGCGGAGATGTGCATCCAAATCCACGGGCGCAATTCTGAACTAAGCGTGCTCGATCCGTTTCTCGGCATCGGCAACGCCGCGATGGCGGCACAGGCCTGCGGGGTAAAGGAGTTCATCGGGACGGAGATTGACGAGGACTATCTGGCCGTGGCGCGGGAGCGGGTCAATTTTTCCACGTAGCAGCCGAGGTCACGAGGCTCTGATCGAACGCGGAGTGCGGAATGGAAAAGAGCCTCATGACCTCGGCTGCTACGAGAGCATAAAGCGGGCGGCCCAGTAGTAGGTCAGTCGCTTGATGGCGAGTTCGCCGGTCCACCCGGACAACGCGGCGCTCAACTCTTCTTCGGTCGGAAAATTCTTCAACACTTCCGTGATCGAGCCGTCATCCAGGCGTCGCAGTTGGTAGGTGTTGCCCTCGGCATCGCACCGCGAAATGGGCGTGCTGCTGCCTTCCACGTAGATGTTGTCGATGAAGACGATGGTGCTGCCCGGTCGGAGCTTTTGGCTAAAGGCTTTGAGAAACCGCTGGAGCTCGGCGTTCGTGAGATGCGACCACCAGAACGCCGCGAGGCCGGCGTTGAATTCCTCTTCGACAGAACGCAGGTCGAACGCATCACAGCACTGGAACGAGACGTTGCTGCTCAGTCCCTTGGAGCGGGCGACCGCCAGCACTTCTTCGTTGCAGTCCGTGGCGATGACGGAGCTTGCGGTGGTCGCGAGGACTTCCGTCCACCAACCGGTGCCGCAAGCGATCTCCAGGACGCTTCGTCCCGCGAAACTTTCAGCCACAAATTTCCGCAACACAGAAAGCTCGGCCTGCCGCTCGGGCTTCTGATAGATGCGTTCGTACTCGGGGGCGCGCAGGGCGTAGTAGCCGGCGAGTGTGTTCATGTGCCGT
This sequence comes from Akkermansia sp., assembly GCA_043785945.1. Lineage (GTDB taxonomy): Bacteria > Verrucomicrobiota > Verrucomicrobiia > Limisphaerales > SIBH01 > JANNGC01. Next base: position 15,150 of record JAYVWQ010000214.1, on the reverse strand, counting down.
TACGCCCCCAGTTCCTGCGGGCCTTTGCCGCCGCTGATGAGGAAGAGCACGGCCATGCGGACGGCCAGACCGTTGGTCACCTGTTCGAGGATGACGGAACGCGCGGAGTCGGCCACATCGCTGTTGATCTCCACGCCGCGATTGATGGGGCCGGGGTGCATGATGAGCACGTCCGGCTTGGTGCGGGCGAAGCGGGCGCTGTTCAGGCCAAAGAGATTCGTGTATTCACCGAGGCTGGGGAACATCGACTGGCGCTGCCGTTCATGCTGGATGCGCAGGAGGTTGATGACGTCGGCCGATTCAATGGCCTCGTCCACGTTGTAGGTGACGCGGCAGCCCATGCGTTCAAAGACCTTTGGCACCAGCGTGCTCGGCCCACAGAGCGTGACCTTGGCCCCGAGCTTGGTCAGCGCCCAGATGTTCGAGCGGGCCACGCGGCTGTAGAGGATGTCGCCGAGAATGGTCACGTTCAGCCCGGCGATTGCCCCCTTCTTCTCGCGGATGGTGAAGGTGTCGAGCAGGGCCTGCGTGGGGTGCTCATGCGCGCCGTCGCCGGCGTTGATGATGTGACAGTTGACGACGCGGGAGAGGAAATGCGGCGCGCCGCTCGCGTTGTGGCGCATGACAATGATGTCAGCGTTGAGCGCCTCGAGGTTGCGCGCGGTGTCCTTGAGCGTCTCACCTTTTTTCAGCGAGGAGGCTTCGGCGGTGAAGTTGATGACGTCGGCACTCAGGCGCATGGCGGCCAGCTCGAAGCTGATGCGGGTGCGGGTGGAAGGTTCGATGAAAAGATTGATGACCGTCTTGCCGCGCAAGGCCGGGATTTTCTTGATGGCGCGTTCGCCGACGGCCTTGAAGGCGCGCGCGGTGTCGAGCACGGTCGTGATTTCCTCCGGCGAGAGCGACTCGATGTCGAGCAGGTGATGGCGTTGCCAGGTCATAACGAGAATGACGAATGACGAATGACGAATGACGAGGGAAGGCCGAAGGTTAAAAAGTGCCATTCCGTCGTCGGCGCATCCGGCGTTTCAGACTTGGGCATTCTCTCGTCATTCGTCATTAGGAATTCGTCATTCATAATTTCTCCAAGGTCACGATGTCCTCGCCTCCGGTTTCCTTGAGCTGCACAAGGACGCGCTCCCGCAGCGAGGTCGGCACGTTTTTCCCCACGAAGTCGGCCTTGATGGGCAGTTCACGATGGCCCCGGTCAATGAGCACGGCGAGCTGCACGCGCTTGGGACGGCCAAAGTCATTGAGTGCATCCAGCGCGGCGCGGGTCGTGCGTCCGCTGAACAGCACGTCGTCCACGAGCACCACGGTTTTGCCGGTCATGTCGAACGGAATCATGGTGGGCTGAATGTCCGGCGAAGGCTGGGTGCCGATGTCGTCCCGGTGCATGGCCACGTCGAGGGAGCCGGCGGGGATGAACTGGCCGACGATGCCCTGAAGTTTTTCCGCGAGGCGCGCGGCCAGGAAAACTCCGCCGCGCTGGATGCCGACGAGCACGAGGTCCTGGGCCGGTTCGTTGCGTTCGGCAATTTCGTGGGCCATGCGCTGAAGCGCCCGGTCGAGCGTGGCCGTGGTAAGAATGACGAGAGGTTCAGACATAAAAAAACGAACCGGTTTGGTCCGGTCCGTCCATCCTCGGTTGCATTTGGTTTCGCATGGTTTCCTTTGCGGTCTCGCCGGGCCGCGTTAAAGGACTGAGAGTGTCTGCGGCCGCTCAGGCCGCCTGCATCTGCTGCTGGCGGGATTTGCGCCAGCGGGCGCGGTGCTTGATGATCCAGTCAGTCAGGGCGCGCTCGAACCCGATGTCGTAGCCGGCCTTCTCGGACTCGATCCACTTGTGGCGGAGTATTTCTTCCCGCTCGGCCTGGAACTCCCGGTACAGGGTGGAGTTCTTCAGAAGGTCAGCGCCGCTGGTTCCAATTTGAGAGCTGTTAGACATACAATGACGAACTGGGTTTAACCCTACCATGTGGCATTCCCGTGACAATCCTTTTGCTTCCGCCCCTGGGCGGGGCGGGAATGCTCAGGGAAGCTCGGGATGGGCGGATTCACGGAGTGCCGCGGCGCAGCCCGTTGGTGGGCAGCGGCAAGATTTCCCCGCCAGGTTCGGCGGGCTGGTAGACGCCCGCGCCCAGCTTGCGCAGCGGGTCGGCGGTCTGGTGATTTTTCCACGCGCGGTATCCGGCGCTGCCCGCCAAGGCGAGCAGGGCCAGCACGATGATCACGGCGATGACTCCCCAGTTCATCCGCGTGAGCAGCAGCATGATGGAATCCACCCCGCTCATCTTGCGGGCCGGGCCGGGCATGTCCTCGGAAAATTTCTTGGAGTCGCCCAGTTCCGTGTCGAGCTGGGCCAGTAGTTTGACGGTGTCGAGCTTGAGCAGCTTGGCGTAGGTGCGAACGGAGCCGCGCAGGTAAATTGCCGCCGTGAAGTAGTCGTAGTTGCCCTGCTCCAGCGCGCGGATGTGGTCGGTCTTGAGCTTGGTCGCCTCGGCCACCTGATGGACCTCAAGCTTCACGGCCTCGCGGCCCAGGCGTAATTGTTCGGCAACCGTCAGCATCTCTCCACCATGACTAGCGGAGCGCGGCCCGTGCTGGCAATCACCGAAACCAGCCATCTCGGGACGCAAAATGGGCGGGGCGGCGGTGGGGCCATGATGATCCGCTCATCCCGCCGGCCTCACCGAGGACAACACACTTCAATGCTTGAACTGATGCTGCTTGCTCACGCTGGCCAGCTTTTTTTCCCAATCGCCCTTGTGCATCAGCGGATCGGCGTCGGTGCCCCAGAGTTTTTTAATCATCTCGCGCTGGGGCACGAAGGGGCACTTGGCCTTCGGGTTCTGATGGGAGGCGTCAATTTTTCGCAGGGCCAGTTGTGCGCCGGTCATGAGGGCGGGCTTTTCGGGCCGGCCAAATTGTTCGTCGAGTTTTTGCGCGGCCGCGTCGAGCGCGCCCCAGCGTTCGGCGTGCGTGGTGCCCCAGAGCGTGGGCTGGGTGTCGAGCGGCGCGAGGTTGCTAAACATGATGCGAATCTGCCGCACCGAGCGCCCGGCCCGGTCCATGATTTCGCGGAACAACTCCTCCAGCGCCGCGTTGATGACCGAGTTCTGGAACTGCGGATGGGTGAAGCGATGGCCCGCGCTGATTTCGCTGAAGTCGTTGAAGCGAATGGTCAGCCCCAGCTCGCGTGCCTGCAACTGCTCGCGCCGCAACTGCCCGACCAGCCGCGTCGTCTCGCTCAGGGCGAAGGTCAGCGCCGCCTCGTAGTCCGGCTCGTCGTAGGGCAGCGTGGTGTTGCTGGAAATGGTGCTGCGGTCCTTCACCTCCAGCAGCAGCGGCTCATTCCACTGGCCGTTGGCAAAGAGCCAGAGCTGTTGACCCCAGATGCCGAACTTCTGCCGGAGCAACATGGACGGCAGCTTCGCCACGTCGCCAAAAGTCCGCGCGCCCAGCGCGCTCAAGGCCCGCTCGCGATTCTTGGCGATGCCGGAGAGTTCGCGCACCGGCCGTTCATGGAGAAATTCCTTCTCCGTGCCCGACTCCACTTCCAGGAAGCCCGGCTTGGCCGCGTCCGTGGCGAGCTTGGCCAGACGGGAGGAATTGGCCAGCCCGCCCGACACCGGCAGGCCCACCTCGCGGCGGATGCGCGTGCCGATGGCGCGGAGATAATTCATGGGCGTGGTGTCACGCCAGACATGCTGCTCCATCGTGGTCAGATCGAGAAAACCTTCGTCGATGGAGACGGGCACGAGGGTGGGCGCGTATTCCTCCAGGATGCGGAACATGGCCTGCGAGAGCCGGCGGTATTCGTCGTAGTGCGGACGGCAGAGCACTCCGCGCGGACACAGCCGCGCCGCCTCGAAGCAGGCCAGGCCGGTGGTGACGCCGAATTTTTTCGCCTCGCGGTTGGCCGCGATGACGATGCCGTCGCCGCGCCGCCCGCCGCCCACCCACACGGGCCGCCCCTCCAGTTTGCGGTCCAGCGCAATCTCGCAACTCGCGAAAAAGCTGTCGCCATCAACGTGCAGGATGCGATGGGGTTTCATGCCGCGTCGGACACGGTAATGGGGCGGAGGGCGCGGCCAAGAAACAAAGTTGGGAATAGTTTGAGGGTCGGACGGTATTTGTCCGGGTGGGTGTTTACGCCTTTGTTTCAGGCGTTTTTAGCCCCGGATGGAACACGGATTAAACACGGAAGAGGAAGAGCGGTGATGTCCGACGCGCCGTTCGATGAGGTCTGCAACGTGCCCCAGCATCCTGCCGGGTCGGGGCGTGGTGATGGAATCCCCGCAGCTTGTCCAAAGCAGGCGCGTTCTGCTGGGCGGGCCGGGTTCCCGGCGAGACGCCGGGGGCACGTTATTCCTTTGCCATCACAAGCAGATTTTTTCCCCAGCCGAGGATCTTCGCGGTTTGGAGCGGGTATTGCCAGTCGGCCTCATTCGCGCCGCTCAGTATCACGCGACCACGCTCGCTCGCCATCGCCACGGCCTGCGGAATGTCGAGGATGCGCAGCACGTTCAAGTAGTCCGGGCCGCCGTCCTGATGCGACTTGGGAAGATGCGTGAGCACCAGTTCATCCACCGGGGCGAAGAGCGAGGCGTAAAGCGCGTTCACCGCCATGTCGCCCTCGGCTTCGAGGCGGATGGGGAGTTTGCCAATTCCCGGCTCTAGCAGATACGAGTTCGTTCCGCTCGAAGCACGAATCGCCTCGATGGTTCTAACAATGTCCCAGACCCGCATCGTTTCAAATGTCGCGCCCGCCAGCATGAAGCGGCGACGCAGTTGAGTTTGTTTTTTCACGTCCGCCCCCGGCAGGCTACGAGGCGAAATGTTCATGTACATCGCGTCCTCAAAAAAATCCGCGCTGGCCTTTTCTGCCAGACCTTGATCCTGCACACGCAACACAACGCGCCCACGTTTGACCCGTGCATGAAAGCTAAAATTGAACTCCAGGCTTGTCTCGGCGTCAGTCACCAAGCTCCCACGACCGGAACCGGCTCCTCCGTTCACTGAATAGACGCTCACCCCAGTACGCGGACTCCTGAATTTGGCGGGTGACAAGCCCTGAGGCCAGGCGGCAAAAGTCTTTGCCCGAAGTCCGGCCAACCACTCATCGCGCTGTTTGCCCCAATCACCTTTTGAATTGACCACCTCAGCACGCGGTGATTGGACGAACGTCTCATGCACCCTCGCGTTCACCGCGTCGCCCGGCAGCGTGTTGAACACCTTCAACTGTTGCGGCGAAAACAATTTCACCGCCGAGTTTTCGATCAGCGTCTCCTCGCCTTTGAGGTGGCGGTTGAACCAGCGCATGACTGGCACCTGCAACTCCTGCGTGTCCTTGTGCGGGCCGGGGGTGATGACGAGGCCGCACTTGTCGCCCGCGCCGAGCAGGTCATAGACGCGGCGCACCTTGTCGCGCAGCCGCACCACGCCATCGAGCGGGAAGATGTTGTCGTCGTCGGTGTTGCAAATCAGCAGCGGGCGCGGCGCGGCCAGCGCGGCGAGTTGCGGATAATCCCAGCGATAGGTGTTCACGAAGAACATGCAGTCGCAGTGGCCCTCCACCGCGCCATCCACGACGTGGTTTTCCAAGTCCGTTATGCCCGCCGTGGGCGCGGCGGCTTTGATGCGATCATCCATCGCCGTGACGAACCAACTGTACGCGCCGCCGCCCGAGCGCCCCGTGATGCCGAAGCGATTCGTGTCCACCTCCGGCCGCGTGCTCAGGTAGTCGAGCGCGCGCATCCCGTTCCAGCACTCGACGCCCGCTGGCGTGTAGCCGCGCGAATTCCACCACCACATGTTCTGACGATACGTGCCGTGGTGCTCGCCGAGAATTTCTCCCGACTCCAGCGTGTCGATGATGAGACAGACGTAGCCGTTGCGCGCGAACCAGACGCCGTACTGCTGTGCGCCGGCCTTTGTGCCGTAGCTTACGTTGTTCGAGATCACGGGGCCGTGGCCGCAGACGTAAAGGATCGTGGGCGCAGGCTTGGTGAGGTTCTTCGGCACGTAAAGATTGGCCGTGACGTAAAGGCCGGGGCGCGATTGGAAGTGCAGGTTTTCCACCGTGAAAGTGTCATGCTCAAAACGCTTCGTCACCGTCGCCTGCAAATCCGTGCGCGGCGGCAGCGGCGCGAGACCGAGCATCTCGCCCAGTTGCGCGCGATACTCCGGCGCGTGTTGCTTCCAATCGTCCGCGCTCTGGATGTCGCTCAAGCACTTCTCCGACAACGCGCGCGTCTCGCGGCGGAAGTATTCGGCGAGGTTCGTGTCCGCCACCTGCCACTGCGGCAGGAGAGTGGCGGCCGGGAGCGAAAGGGAAAACATCGCCGCGCAGAGAACCAGATGATTTTTCATGGATTGAGAAATCCTGCGCCGAGTCGGAGGCGGAGGCAATCGCCCAGTTGCGGTTAGAAGTGCGGGGGGCTCCTGGCCCGGTGGTCTCGACGACGATCCCGGGGTGGCACTGGTCGCGCTGCGACCAGTGTTGCCGCGTGCCGCAGGGCCCCGAACCGACCGGCGCGGGGCCGAGTGGTCGCCGCGCGACAATTTCCACCTCGCCCGCTCGATCCGACCACAAGGTCAAGAGGCACCCGATTTGTGCCTCACTTTCAATCGCAACTTGACGCACCCGTGAAGTGGACTTCGACGGCGGATGGCGTCATGCTTCGCGCCATCACCAGCAGGTCACGCCGCGCGCATTGCGGGCTGAACGAACGGCGACATTTTGAATTCAAAACTCATGAACGTGACGCGTGAAACCGAACGCCCGCCGACTCCCAGGCGGGTGGCTTTCCTCGCCGTGTTTCTCTGCCTCCCGCTGCTGGCGGCGGCGCAGACGCTCGACCTCCACGATGCCGTGAAGTCATACACCACGTTGAGCAACACGACGGTGACGATGACGGGCCGCGCGGAACTGCGCATCACGGGGACGGGCAATCCGATCGCGGGCAGCATCATTCATCTCAACTCGCCAGACACGTGGCTGTTGCTGACGGGCTTCACGCCGTCGCAAGTGGCGTCCACGTTCCTCAGCCGGGTGCGGGTGAACGGCGCGAACGCGGTCCTGGATGGCAATGTGCGCGTGGTGCAGTACGCGCGGGGTGCGGTCGTGATTCCACACGCGCCGGATTTTTCGCCGTTGGAAGTTTTCGACGGACGCTATTTCACGGGGCCGTCGAAGCGCTTGGATTCCTACACCGCCTACAACAGCGCGGCGCTGGGCCTGATGGCGACGAACATCGCCTCGTTCAAGTTGAAGCGCGGCTATACGGCGACTTTCGCGCCGCAGGAAAACGGCACGGGTGTCAGCCGCAATTACGTGGCGCAGGACGGCGACCTCGAAGTGGGGCTGCTGCCGTCATCGCTGGAGAACAACATTCGCTACGTGCGCGTTTTCCCGTGGCGCTGGGCGGGCAAGAAGGGCGTCGCCGGCAACATCGAGCCGGGCCTGAGCGTGGACTGGCTCTACAATTGGAACCTCGACCGCAACTCGCCGCTGGACTGGGAATACACGCCCATCCGGCAGGTGCGTTACTGGCCGGACCTCAATCAGGATTGGAAGGTGCGCGGGGCCACGCACGTTCTCGGCTACAACGAACCCGACCACACCGATCAGGCGAACATGACCGTCGCCGAAGCCATCTCGTCGTGGCCGGATTTGCTCTGGCCGGGCCTGCGGGTGGGCGCTCCGGCGGTGTCCGACGGTGGCCTGGGCTGGCTTTACGATTTCATGGCGCAGGCGGACGGGGCGGGGCTGCGTGTGGATTTCGTGCCGGTGCATTACTACCGTTGCTACGGCAATGCGGGCGACCCGGCGGGCACGGCCACGCAGTTCTACAATTATCTCAAGGGCATCTACGACGTGGTAAAGCGTCCGCTCTGGGTCACCGAGTGGAACAACGGCGCGAACTGGACGGGCTGCGCCGACCCGACCTTCGCGCAGCAGCAGCAGGCGGTGGCGGCGATGATTCAGATGCTGGATGACGCGCCGTTTGTCGAGCGTTACGCCATCTACAACTGGGTCGAGGACGTGCGGCGCGTGAAGTGGGACGACGGCTCGCTGACCGCTGCGGGCGCGACGTATCGCGATCAGAATTCACCGCTGGCCTATCGCCAGGAAATGGCCGACGCGGGCACCGGTTCCTCGGCGCGCTATTCCTTCGATGGCGACGCGCATGATTCATCGGACAACGGGCAGGACGCGATGCGCATCGGCGCACCCGTGTTCACGGCGGGCAAACACGGCCAGGCCATCGCGCTCAATGGCGCCACCGATTATCTCCAGCTCTCGCCGCGCCTCGCGGACAGCCCGGACTGGAGCTTCACCGGCTGGGTGAATTGGCACGGCGGCGGGAACTGGCAGCGCATCTTCGACTTCGGCGACGACACGACGCATCACCTGTTCCTCACGCCGAAATCCGGCGGCAGCACCTTGCGCTTCACCATCCTCAATGGTGGCAGCGAACAGCAACTCAACGCCCCGGCGCTCCCCGTCGGCGTGTGGACGCACGTGGCCGTCACCCTCGCGGGCAACACGGGCAAACTCTTCATCAATGGCGCACCCGTCGCCACGAACACCGCGATGACCATCAACCCGGTGGATGTCGGGACGAAATTCAATTACCTCGGCAAGAGCCGCTTCTCCGCTGACCCGCTCTTCGGCGGACGGTTTGATGATTTTCGTTTCCTCAGTTCCGCGCTCACCGACGCGCAAGTCGCCGCCATCTACAACACGCCGCCGCCGCAGTTTCGCAGCACGCCGCTCTACAAACCCGAGGCGTTCGTCGGCCAGCCCTACAACGCCACGCTGGCCGGTGACGCCACGGGCACGGGCGCGCTCACCTTCAGCAAGATGGACGGACCCGCCTGGCTGACCGTCGCTGCGAACGGCAGCCTCACCGGCACGCCCGGCGCGGCGCATGGCGGCGTGAATAATTTCCTCGTGCGCGTCACTGACCCGAACGGCTCGCTCCACACCGCGACACTGCTCATCGGTGTGCCGACGGTGAGCGTGGCGGTGGCTTCGAGCGCGGACGACGCCGAGCAATCCGCCGCCGGAGTGGTTAATCTCACCAGCACCGACCTCGAACTGGTCAACGACGACGCCGGCGGCGCGGGCAACCAAATCATCGGGCTGCGTTTCAACGGCCTGTTCATTCCGCCGGGCGCGATCATCACCAACGCCACGATTCAGTTCACCGCCGACGAAGCGCAGAGCGAAGCCACCGTGCTGAATATCTTTGCCGAGGTCGCCGACCACGCCGCCGCCTTCACCACCGCTGCGAACAATCTCGGCGCGCGCGCCCTCACGCCGTGCAGCGTGCCGTGGTCGCCCGCCGCGTGGACGGCGGGCCAGTCCAACGCCACGCAACGCACGCCGAACCTCGCGGGACTCGTGCAGGAAATCATTTCGCGTCCCGGCTGGGTGAGCGGCCACGCGCTGGCCTTCCTCATCACCGGCACCGGCCATCGCACGGCCGATTCGTTCGACAAGGCCGGCGGCTTCCCCGCGCGCCTCACCATTGGCTACACGACACCCACCCCGTTGCTCACGATGGCCGCGACCGTGAGCAGCAGCGCCAATGACGCCGAGCAATCCGCCGCCGGGGTCGTGACGCTCAACAGCACTGATCTCGAACTCGTCAACGACGGCGCGCTCGGCGATCAAGTGGTGGGTTTGCGTTTTGATAATCTTACGCTGCCGCCCGGTGCGTTCATCGAAGACGCGAGCATCCAGTTCGCCGCCGACGAGGCGCAGAGCGAAGTCACCACGCTCACTATCCGCGCCCAGGCCGCCGACAGTGCCGCCGTCTTCACCACTGCTGCGAACAGCCTCAGCGCCCGTCCGCCCACCACGTCGTCCGTCCCGTGGTCGCCTGCCGCGTGGAACAACATTGATGAACGCGGCCCGCTCCAGCGCACGCCTGATCTCGCCGCGCTCGTCCGCGCAGTCATCACGCGCCCCGGCTGGACGAACGGTGGCGCGCTCGCCTTCCTCATCACCGGCACCGGTCACCGCACAGCGGATTCCGCCGACGACATCGGCGGTTCACCCGCCACGCTCACGGTGAATTACCGGCCCGAACTGCCCCTCGGCAGCTACGCCCGCTGGGCTGCCGCCCGCACCAACGTTACTTCCCTCACTGCCGACCTCGACGGCGACGGCTACAACAACCTCTTCGAGTACGCCACCGGGCTTGACCCCGCCGTGCCCAACCACGGCGCGCTCCCGCTCGTGGTGGATGCAAGTTCGCTGCAACTCACCTACACCCGCCCCGTTGCCGTCACCGACGTGAGCTACCAGGTCGAATGGGCCGACACCCTCGGCGCGACCTGGAGTGGCACCGGCGTCATCCAACAAATCCTTAGTGACAACGGCGTCACCCGCACCATCCGCGCCACCATGCCCAAAGGCGTCGGCACCCAGCGCTTCGTCCGCCTGAAAGTGACGCATTAAAATCCTTCTCTGCCTCGAACGAGGAGAGTCCGACGCCACCCTCGCCCATCGGGTTTTCCTTCTCCGCATCGGATGGGGAGAAGGTGACCGCGGGCCGGATGAGGTGTTCTTGGGGAGTCCAATTTCTTGAACCACGGATGACACGGATGAAATGGCCGCAAAGAACGCAGGGAGCGCCAAGAAATCTTTCTTCTTCTCCGGTCTGGCCGGTTCAAAATCTGTGCCGCCATTCCCGGTCATGCCGCGCGGCATGGAGCACGGCCGCCACCACCACGGTTCGTTCAGCGTCGTGGATGTCGTAGATGACACGATAAGGAAAACGGTCAGGGTAGCGCCACCGGATGTGCTTGGTCGGATGACGACGGCAATTGAGCAAAGGGTTTTCGGCCAGCGCATCCCACACGCGGATGATTTCCTCCACAAACTCCAAGCCCAGTCCCGGCTGGCGGGATTCATACCAGGCGGCGGCTTCGGCCACGTCCTGCTCCACTTCCGGCCGGAACTCGACCCGCCAGTTCATTGGCTGAAACGCGAGCGCAAACGCGCCTTCATTTCATCCGGCGGCACGGCGGAACCAGGATTCCGCCGGTGATCGGCCAGTCGGCTTTCCACCACGGCTTCGTCCTCCGTCGCAAGGGCCGGATCATCCAGCTCCAAGGCGCGACGAATCAGCAACTGTCGTTCGGACACGGTCAACGCCGGCAGCTCCTGCAAAACTTCGCTGAAACTCATGGACGAAAATTAGCCCGGCCCGGCGGAGGTGTCAGTCTGAAATTTGCGGAGCGCTTCGTCCGCCTGAAGGTGACGTACTGAAGAAGCGGCCCTTGGCCTTCCCGGCGATGCACACGGTGGGATGGCCGCAAAAGAACGCAGAGAGCGCAAAGTGTTCTCCCTCTCCGCGCTGGGGAGAGCGCCGGGGTGCGGTGCTTCGTGAACCGCTAATGTACGCTGGTTGGCGCTGACACCGGAGCGCCGTAGGCGCGGCCAGACAATAGCCCAGGGCAAAGCGAGTCCGCGAGCGCCGCCCTGGGTTCACGTTCCCAAAAAAATCTCCAAGCCCTGAAGGGGCGGAAGAACGATTACGCCGACGGTTCTTGAGATGGCAGGCCCGGAGTTCTTGCTTTGCGTGGGCGCGATGATGGCGAAGCGGCGGCAGAGGCACGGCCACGGCGGGGCGGGGTGGCGGGGAGCAACGGGGCGGTGAGTTGTTCGTAGAGGCGGAAGAGGTGTTCCACGCGCTCGCGGTCGGAGTGGAACGGCTCAGCGCGGTAACATTTCTCCACGGCACGATCCAACTCGGTGTGGGCGCGGAGCAGGTCGCGCGGCATGGTATTCGGGTCGTAGAGGTCGGCCAGCGTGGCGAGTCCGCGCGGCGGCAGGTGTGGCTCGCGTGCGGCCAGCACGGCGCAGGCTTTTTCTTCCACGCGCTCACGCTGCGCCGGGGTTGGATTCGGCCAGGGGAAGTTATTGTAAACAATGTTCGCTGAGTAGCGATAGCGAGACTCCAAGCGGCCACAAACCGTTCGCATCCACGCCATGTGCATTGATGAGGAGATGGTGCCGAAGTGGAACGGCGTGGCATCAGGCACGCAGGAACAACTGTCGTGTAGAATGATGTCGGGATCGAAGTAGCCAAAAGGAATGAACCTGCGGTTCTCCGATGAGTGTCGAGGGATGACGATGAATCGGCTCGTCGGTTGTCGAATCTCTGCAAACAAGGACGGGAGGTTGGCCTTCTCACGGGTTGGTGCCTTCTTGCTCGCCAGCCGAAAGTCACGGACGGCTTCGACTCTTTGTTTGATGCCGGCAATGCTCCGAATGTCGGCGGGCGCAGCGTCCACCAGCCACAGACACCAGCGGGGAACGGAGTGAAGATATTCCTCCGCACAGAGAAGTGGGCGGATGTATTTCTTCGCGGCAGGATTCTCCGCCAGGAATTGCCTTCGGTCTGTTTCTTCGATGATGAGGTGTCCGCCATCAGTCGGTTTGTTGCCGTACTCGCAAGCCGGCACATCGCAGAGCGGGCGGCTGCGTGAAGTGACAACGACATCCGATCCTTCGACTAGATACGGGCTGATGTTTGTCACTGTGACTGCGGTAACTTTTTCATCGTCGTAATCAAGCACGCGTTTGTTTGCAGCGTCGAACGCACCAAACCCAATGATGACGACGTGGACATGAGCTTTGCCACGCGCTTCGCTAGCCCAAGTGAAAGTTCGATGAGCGAAATGGATTTTCAGAGCGAAGCGTTGAAACAAAGGATTCCATAACGCTCCCGCTTGTTCGCCTTGGGTGATGGAATTGGTTGAGACGAATCCAACCACGATGCGCGTCCCTTGGATGTACTCCGCCGCTTTGCGATACCACGCGGTGACGTAATCAAGAACGCCAACACCTTCGGTTTCGCCCCAGACCATTTCCATGTCCTGCCCTTGCTCTCCACTCATCAAGTGCTTTCCCACGAACGGCGGATTACCCAGCACGTAGCTGCATTTTTCGTGCGGCAGCACTTTGTTCCAATCCTCGCGCAGCGCGTTGCTCTGGACGATGTGCGGCGAGGCGCGGAGCGGCAGGCGGTCGAAACTCTGGCCGAAGGCTTCGGCGGCTTGCGCGTTCATCTGGTGGTCCATGAGCCAGAGCGCTACTTCGGCGATGCGCACGGGCCACTCGGAGTATTCGATCCCGTGGAATTGATCCACGTCCACGAGACAGAGGTTGCGCACATCCAGTTCGCGCTGCTCCGCGCCGTGAATTTCTTTGAGGACTTCGAGTTCGAGCAGGCGCAGTTCGCGATAGGCGAGGACGAGGAAGTTGCCGCAGCCGCAGGCCGGATCGAGGAATCGGAGCGCGCGAAGCTTTTGGTGAAAGGCTTCGAGGTTCGCGCGGCGGCGAGTGGAGCGGTCGCGCTGGAGTTGCGCGAACTCGGCGCGGAGTTCGTCGAGGAAGAGCGAGCGGAGCACCTTCATGATGTCGCGTTCGCTGGTGTAGTGCGCGCCCTGCTGACGGCGCGCGCGGTCTTCCATCACGCCTTGGAAAAGCGAGCCGAAGACGGCGGGCGAGATGCCGGCCCAGAGGAATTCGCAGCAGTAAAGCAGCGAGTCGCGCATGGCGCGGTTGAAGACGGGCGTGCGGAGATGTTCGCGGAAGAGCAGGCCATTGACGTAGGGGAAGGCGGCGAGTTCCTCGTCCAGTCCGGGCTGGCGATGCGCGGGCGACGTGTCGAGCACCTCAAACAAATGGTTCAACTGCTGGCCCAGATCGGAGCCGTCCTCGCGCGTGCGGCTGCGGATGAATTGCGTGAAGGCGTCGGGCGGAAAAATCCCCGTGTCCTCTGCGAACAGGCAGAACAGCACGCGCACCAGCAGGCGCTCCAGCTCGTGGCCGGAAAATCCTCCGGCCAGCAGCGCATCGTGCAGCTCGCACATGCGGGCGTAGGCCTTCTCGTTCGCCGGGTCTTCGGGATCGAGCCGCACGCGCGTCTGCCCGAGCATGAAGGCAAAGGAACGGATGGCGCGCGGGAATTTATCAAGCGTGAACGAGACCCGGGAACTGGGGCGTCCGGCAAAGAGCGGCAGGTCGCGCTGCTCCTCCGGCTCCAGATCGAACAGGACGAAGCGGGCGAAATCCGAGACGAGAACGAAGCGCGGAATCTCGTCGTGACGGTTTTCGCGGGCGAGGTCTTCGATGTAGCCGAGCGCCTGCGTCTCGGCGGCGTCGAGGCTCTGCCCGAAGCTCTTATGCTCGACGAGGAGCCGTCCGCGCCAGAGCAGATCGATGGCGTTGGTGTGGCCTTGCAGGTTGCGGACGTTGGCCTCGAACGAGGCGACGGAGGCGCGACGGATGCCGAAGACGTCAAAGAATTCGTTCCAGAACGTCTGCTTGTGGGCGCGTTCCGAGTGGTCGCCGGCGTGACTGCGCGAAAAACGGATCGCGCGATCCCGGACTTCACTCCAAGAGAGATGAGGCATGGCTGTTCGCTCGCGTGCGAATCAGCCCTGTGTGGTGACTGTCTTTGTGGGAACTCTGGTGCCTGAAACAAAATGGGACGCACTTACTTGCGTCCCATCTCAGGCACCTAGGAGGGCCCACAAGAGAACGCTTTCAGCGCGCCCCTTGTGGGGCGCGCTTCAAACGCTGTCTCTTGTGCGAAATTTCCTAGGTTTCGAGACGGACAGCAGCCGAAGCTACGCGAATTGGTTTTGGTTAAATTGGTTTCTTGATCGTTTTGTTTTTCTGAACGGGGCGAGAGTAGCGGGGGCGGATCGGGCACGACAACCACGAAAGACTCTGGGGCGCTGGGTTGTCGAGGGACGGCGCGCGCGGAGCGACGCGTCCGACCACGCCCGCTATGCAGGTGGGGCGCGGCCGCCGCCGGCTTCCCTCTCCCCTCAACGGGGAGAGGGAGAAGCGCCGTGATCTCGCTCCATTTGATCGGAGCCGGCTCACGCCGGCTGCCACGATTGGAGGCGTGAAGTTGTCTCGTCTTTGCCGGGCGGGGTGTTCAAGCTGCGGGCATGAAATTCGCCGCCAGCTTCTTTGCGCTCCTTGCGTTCTTTTGCGGCCAGGCCGTCGCTGCTGAAGTGACGAAGCTGGCGGCGAATTTCATGCCCGCAGCTTGAACACCCCGCCCGGCAAAGACGAGACAACTTCACGCCTCCAATCGTGGCAGCCGG
>JAYVWQ010000213.1:0-2628 GCA_043785945.1 Akkermansia sp. | reverse complement strand
CAAATACCGGCGCGTGCCGCTTTTCATCGGGAGCACGACGAACTCCGGGGTGTCGTAGGGATGCTGCGCGAGGATGAACTTCTCAAAGGCGGCGAGGCGACGCTGGGTCGTCTTGCAGAGCAGCAGCACCTCGGCGCTGGATTCGAGCTTCCCCTGCCACCAGTAGTGGGACTCGATTTTTGGAATCAAGTTCGCGCAGGCAATGAGCCGGGCGCGGAGAGCGCCCTGCGCCAGCGCGCGCGCCACCTTCAAGTTGGGCGCGGTGATGAGGACGACGGAAATAGCCCGAGTCTTTTGCACGCGGCAGTGTTGCCACGGAGGGAAGCGGGATGGAATACGGATTCTGCGGGCCACCGGGCTGGTCCATGACTGCAAATCAGACATTGCCATGGTTAGGCCGGTTTTGGGAGGGTTCGTGGCGTTTAGCGGCCACGGTGACCGCAACAAAACCAAACCAAGTCCAACAATCAAACAGCAGAGAAAAAATGAAACTCGCATCCTCGTGTGTCAGGTCCGTTTACTTAGGCATCATCCTGACCGTCGGTTCCTTCGGAGCCGGAGCCCTAGCCCAGAACCCTGCGCCGGCTCCCGCCCCGGCCGTCGTCCCGGTCCTTGAGAAATCCCCTTGGGAAAGCAGCGCCTCACTGGGTATGACGCTTACCAAGGGCAACTCCGACACCCTGCTCGTGACCGCCAATATCCTTTCCACCCGCAAGGATCCGAAATCGAAAAACGAGTGGAGACTCGGCGCGGATGGCACTTACGGCGAAAATCAGGGCGACAGGAACGCGGAATCGGCCCACGCATTTGTGCAATACAACCGGCTCTTTACCGAAAGATTCTACGGCTATGCCCGCGTGGATGGCTTGCATGACGAAATTGCCGGTATCGTCTATCGTCTCAGCTTCAGCCCTGGTGTCGGTTATTATTTCATCAAGGATAAGCAGACCACCCTCAGCGGGGAAGTCGGTCCCGGCGTGATCCATGAACGGCTGGATGGAAAAAACGGCGGCGAGGACACAGACGACACCTACATGACCATCCGCCTCGCCGAGCGCCTCGAACACAAATTCAGCGACACGGTCAGGCTCTGGCAGTCCCTTGAATTCCTGCCCCAGGTAGATCGCTTCGGCAACTTCCTCATTATGCGGAACTAGGCATAGAAACGGCCATGAGCAAGAAGCTGAGCCTGCGCACCTACCTCGTGGACAACTACGACAATGAGCCGGCCCCCGGTCGCAAGAACAACGACATCAAGCTCGTGGCCGCCATTGCCTACAAGTTCTGATCCTTTTGGCCTGGCCTGGCCAGGCTGAAACACAACCAAACCAACAACCAAAGGAAAAACATGGGATTAGCCAAAGAGTTCAAAGAGTTCGCCATGCGCGGCAACGTCGTCGATCTCGCCGTCGGTGTGATCATCGGCGCCGCCTTCGGCACTATTGTCAAATCGTTGATCGATGACATCATCATGCCGGTCGTGGGCAAGGTCATCGGCAACGTGGACTTCAGCAATCTCTACATTGCGTTGTCCGATAAAGTCACTCCTGGCCTGAGTTTGGTCGAGGCAAAGAAACTGGGACCCGTCCTGGCCTGGGGCAATTTCAGTTCCGTCCTCATCAACTTTGCCATCCTTGCTTTCATCATTTTCATGATGATCAAGGCCATCAACACGCTCAAGGCGAAGGAAGAGGCCAAGCCCGCTCCCGGCCCCACGCCTGACCAGAAATTGCTCACGGAAATCCGCGACGCCCTCGTCAAGCGCGGCTAACGAAAGCGATTCTCCGATCCATCACCGAGCCGGGCGGCCCCACCGCCCGGCTCTTTTCATTCCCGAATCAAGGCAGTCAGTGAGGAAACGGGCCAACAAAAAAGCCCCGCACAAGGCGGGGCTTTGAAATGGGAAGAGCCAGATTACTTGGCCGCTTCGGGAGCTTTGGGAGCTTTGGTGACTACTTTGCGGGCTTCCTTGACCAGCGTGGCTCCCTTGCCGAGGCGCTTGCGCAGGTAAGTGAGCTTGGCCCGGCGCACTTCGCCATGACGCTCGACTTCGATCTTGTCCACGCGCGGGGAGTGGATGGGAAAAATACGCTCGACACCTTCGCCGTAGCTGATGCGGCGCACGCTGAACATTTCATTCAGTCCGTGCCCGCGGCGACCGATGACCACGCCCGCGAAAACTTGGATACGTTCCTTGTCGCCTTCGACGACCTTGGTGTGAACACGCACGCTGTCGCCCACGTTGAAGACCAACGGTTCCTTGCGGTACTGTTCTTTTTCGATTTTGTCCAACAATGCCTGGTTCATAAAATTTTCTCCGTCATGACGGTCTCTCACCGCCGCTTTAATTCAGTTCAACAAATCTGGCCGACGATCCTTCGTCCGCACCTTGGCCTGCTCGCGCCGCCACTTTTCAATCTCCGCATGGTTGCCCGACATGAGCACCTCGGGGACTTTCATCCCCCGAAACTCCGCCGGCCGCGTGTAGTGCGGATACTCCAGCAACCCGTGGCTGAACGACTCGTCGCTCGCGCTCTCGTCGTCCCCCAGCACGCCGGGAATGAGTCGCGTCACCGCGTCAATCACCACCATCGCGGGCAGCCCGCCGTTCGTCAGCACATAGTCGCC
>JAYVWQ010000212.1:0-3762 GCA_043785945.1 Akkermansia sp. | reverse complement strand
GCGTCCACACGATGCTGGTCATCGGCGGTCGCGACATGGAGGCCGGCGCGGTGAGCGTGCGTCTCCACCACGGCGGCCCGCAAGGCGCGAAGCCGAAGGGGGAGGTCGTGGCGGATATTCTGGCGGGGATCAAAGAGCGAAGGGCATGAAGAAAATCTAGGACGTGCGGAAATATGCGGCGGAGCGAAGCATCGCCGACGAAGCAGCCTTGAAAAAGGGAATGGAAGAAAAATGCCGGGAGTTCACCGAGAAGGGCAGCGAGCTTTACGCGAAGGCGTGGGGTTGATAACGTCCCACATCAGACCATGAGTTTACTTGCACAGCTTTCTGGAACGGAGCTTCGCCTGTTGCGCCAGCGCCGAAAGTTGAGCCAAGCGAAGCTGGCGCTGTTGCTGGACGTGCCTCAAGCACATTTGTCGCAATGGGAGCTTGAGAAGATTCCTGTGTCAGATGGAGTCGCGGACAGAGTTCACTCGTTGCTTGGTAATCTCGCCGACACGGAGGTCGAACGGCTTCGGAAGAAGCGCTACCAGTTCCATGAATACGTTGTCGGCAATAACGGAGCGAAGCGAACCACCACGCAAAGCCAGTCGGCCATCGAGGCCAACCGCGAATACGTCGCACAACTCACAAAACTGGAGGCCGATAGGCATTTCGTTCACGCCGACGCTCCCCGCGCCATCGCCCTGTTCGCTGGTTGTGGCGGGCTGTCGCTTGGCTTTTCGTGGGCGGGCTTTCGTGTGCAAGGCTGTGTTGAGTTGCAGCCGGATTTTCGAGCCATCTACAAACAGAACTTTCCCGCGACGCGGGAGCTTGGTTCGGACATTACGCGCATCAGTGACGATGAGGTCGCCCAGTGGGCCGCCTCGTTCGGGCCGATTGACGTGCTGTTTGGAGGCCCGCCGTGTCAGGGATTCAGCCTCACTGGCAAGCGAGACCGGTTCGACCCACGCAACCAACTGTTCCGCCACTTCGTTCGCGTGGCGAAAATTGTTCGGCCCAAAGCAGTCCTCTTGGAGAATGTTCGCCTGCTCACTTCGATGAAATCGAAGGATGGCAATTGGGTGACAGACGAAATTGGGGAAGCCTTTCGCGAGTTCGGCTATCAGATGGTTCACAAGGAACTGGACGCACAGGATTACGGAGTGCCGCAGCATCGCGAACGAGTTTTCTTCGTCGGCGTTCGTTCAGATTTGGGCCTGCGACCGTCACTGCCCTCGCCCACTCACGGAAAATCCAACAACGGAGATTTGTTCGCGTCGGGACTTCATCCGCTCCGCTCCTTTCGCGTTGCGACGTGCGACCTCGACACACTTGAGTCCGGCGAAAAGTCCGACCGCGACCAATGGCACGAAGCTGTCGCGCATCCGAAACACGTCATCGAATGGCTGAAGGAAGTGCCGGAGGGCGTGAGCGCGCATGATAATCCAGACCCGGCGATGCGTCCCCCGTCCGGCTACAACACAACCTACAAACGGCTTTGTTGGGACGAGCCGGCTTCCACGGTTTCGACGACGTTCGGAATGATTTCCGGCTGTCGCAATGTCCATCCGACCAACACGCGCTCGCTGACAGTCCGCGAGGCGTTGCGTTGCCAGAGTTTTCCCGACACTTTCAAACTGACGGGAACTTTGGGCGCGATTCGCACCTCGATTGGCAACGCCGTTCCCCCTCTGCTGGGACACGCGCTCGCCAGCCACCTCAAACAGATTCTTCTGCGGCAGGACTAAACGGCGGCTTGTAGAAGTATCCGGCCTTCAGGTTGAACTGGAGTTGAGTCGGATGCTGCTTCTGTCCGCCACGCTGGAATTGAACAACGCCGAAGCGGGGAGCGAGATGTTCGACATCCGGCGGGTCTTTGTGCGAACCCTTCTTGATGCGATACGGTCGTGTGTGAAAGCCCGCATACTGGCGAGACAACTGAATGAACCCGTCAATCGAGAAGATGGCGACCTCGATTTCTCTCCCCTTCGCGCCACGAGTTTGATGCACGAGATATTCTGGCGCAAACGGGTCGTCCAAATACGCCTTCTGCAAGAGCAGCCGGGTGATTGCGTCCTGCTGCTTCGTGAACACATCCTCCAGTTCTTTCCGAGCATCCGCAGGCAATTCCTCCCAGAACCAGCGATTTGGATCGCAACGGCGATTGCGTAGCGCCGCCGGGTTGTCGAGCGGTCGAAAGGTCGCATCTCCGCAGAACATCCGCATCGCCGCGACAGCTTGGTCAGAAACTTGGATGCCTTTGTTGCGCAGAAGTTGGCAGAACGCTGTCGCAGTGCTGAAGTAAAGTTGTGCGTTCGTCGGATTCTTGTTGCTGCACTGTTTAACGGAGACGCCCTTGGTGATGGCTCGCCCGGCTGCCTCCAAAGTCAGAATCACATCGCTCTTGCATCGTCGCACCTCAACTCCATTCACAACCAAAACCTTTGCACCTTCCTCTGCCGTTGCCAGCGCGCCAGCGGAAATCGCTCTTGCTGATTTCAGACGAGCGATGCCGAGGTCGTTCTGCACATAGTTCAGCAGCGCGTGTCCCGGCTCACCTTTGAATAAACAGCCCGGAGGAAGCGGCTGCCGGGAAAGGGGCATCGCAACGCGGTTGATACCTTCGGCTACAATCAACTCAAACGAGTGCCCGCGTTTCCGACCCTTCGTGCCAGCTTCAATCTGCGCGGCGTGGCGCTCGTTTTCGGGTTCAAGCGCCATACGAAATCCCTTTCAGCAGTTCCGAGGGGGTCGTGTCCAGTGCCGTAGCAACTCGGCACAGGTTCGTGAACGAGGGATTGCGTTCGCCGCGCTCAAGCAGACTGATGTAGGTGCGGTCGAAGTCCCCGATTTCCGCGAGCGCTTCTTGGGAGAGGTTTTTCGCTTGTCGCCGTTCCCTGATGGCTGCGCCCAAATTGGTGACAAGCGCGTCGAGTTTCTTGGTGGAAGTTGACATTGTCTTGCCAGCAGCTTAGACAATGCGTCCACGGACAAAGCGTCGCACGTCAGGCGGTGCGAGCCGTGACCAAATGAACCGCGTTTACATCGAACCAACCAAGTTCACCAACCTGCGGGGCGGTGAAGAATACTTCGGCTGGCGGGCTTACGACAACACTTGGGAAAAGGCCGACATCTCCGACGACGACGTGGCTTTCCTTAAACGGGTTCTGAAAATGAATGACGACGAAATCTTGTGGAGCATGTTGGATTTCTGCGCCGAACACGAACGCGGCGTTTACGTCGGGGACACATTCGTTGATTGGCCTGAGCTTTCGTTACTGTTGGAAGCTGTTCGTCCCCGGTGAATCCAGTTTGTGACATCACGGCCGCTCGCGACATGAGTTTTGATTGAGCGCGAGGACGGTTTCGGTTATCAAGCTTTGACCGAGTTCGCAGAAAATTTTAACGCGAGTTGAATTTGAAAAGTTTTGCCCAAGTTGAACCGCGTTGCCGCCAGATGCGCCAGGTGTTGATCGAATCGGGCATCAACTACGTGGAAGTCGCCAACGAGGCGGCGTTCTACGGGCCGAAGATTGACGTGCAGGTGTGGAGCGCCATCGGCCGCGAGTTCACCATCGCCACCAACCAGGTGGACTTCGCCGTGCCCGCCAGGTTCGGCCTCACCTATCGCGACAAGGACAACTCGAACAAGACGCCGTTGTGCATCCATCGCGCGCCGCTCGGCACACATGAGCGGTTCATCGGCTTCCTCATCGAGCATTACGCGGGCAACTTCCCGCTCTGGCTCGCGCCGGATCAGGTGCGCGTCATCACGCTCAA
>JAYVWQ010000211.1:0-17758 GCA_043785945.1 Akkermansia sp. | reverse complement strand
GCGTGGACGATGAGTTCGAGCAACTCGGCGTAACTCTGCGGGCGCTTCTCGCGGTCCTTCTCCAGCAAGCGCGCGAGCAGGCGGTTGATGGAGGCGGGGCAATCGGGCAACAGCGTGGTGATCGGGGCCGGCACATCATTCACTTGCTTGAGCACAATGCTCACGAAGTCTGGCCCCTCGAAGACCGTGCGCCCCGTCATCAAGCAGTGCAGCGTGCAGCCCAGACTGTAAAGGTCGGCGCGGAAATCCACATCCCGCAGCCCCCGCGCCTGCTCCGGGCTGATAAAATGTGGCGACCCCATGACGTGCCCGGTCAGTGTTACGCTCGACGCGCCTTCGCGGAGAAATTTCGCCAGCCCGAAGTCGCCCAGCTTCACCGCGCCGTTCTGGGCGAGGAAAATATTGTCCGGCTTCACGTCGCGATGGATGAGCTGCGCCGACTGCCACGCGTACTCCAGCGCGCTCCCGACGTGATAGGCCACATCCAGCGCTTCGGTGAGAGGCAGCCGCCCGCAGCGGCGCAGGCGGTGTTGAATGGTCTCGCCCTCCACGTATTCCATCGCGATGTATTCGATGCCCTCGCTCTGCCCGGCTGCGAAGACCTGCACGATGTTCGGATGATTCAGGCTGGCCGCGGCCACCGCCTCGGCCTGGAAGCGCGCGAGATATCCCGCGTCGCCCGCCATGTGCGGCGGCAAAATTTTTAGGGCCACTGGTCGCTGGAGGGAAATCTGCCGCGCCTGATAGACTGCGCCCATCCCCCCGCGACCGATCTCGGCGATGATTTCGTAACCGGCAAATTGCTGACCTGCTGCAAGTGACATTGATTGTGGAACACCCAACCCATCCTTGGGCACGTCGGACGCCGCATCGCCGGGCGATATTCGCCACCGCTGGCGGAACCCGATGCACCGAAGTGATAGGCACCCCAGATGGATGCGACGTGGAGTGCGACCGTCCGATGGCCCTGGCTCGCCGGCCTTCGTAGGAAAATCTTATCCGGCCGGATTGTAATTCAACCACGGGCCGAGCCAGCGCTCGACTTCCGCCAGGGTCAGCCCTTTGCGGACGTGGTAATTCACCATCTGATCGCGACCGAGCTTGCCGACGGCGAAATATTTCGAGTCGGGATGACCAAAATAGAGTCCGCTCACACTGCTGCCCGGCCACATGGCGAAGCTCTCGGTCAGCTTGATGCCAGTGAGTTCCTCCACGTTGAGCAGATTCCAGAGCGTGCCTTTCTCGGTGTGATCCGGGCAGGCGGGATAACCGGCGGCGGGACGGATGCCGCGATACTCTTCCTCAATCAATTGCTCGGTGGTGAGTTTCTCCAGCCTGCCGAAGCCCCAGTCTTCGCGCGCCTGCTTGTGCAAATACTCGGCAAAGGCCTCGGCCAGACGATCCGCCAGCGCCTCGGCCATGATGGCGTTGTAGTCGTCGTGGTCGGCTTTGTATTTCTTCACCAACTCGTCGAGACCATGCCCGGTGGTGACGGCGAAGGCGCCGAGGTAATCGCCTTGTGGTGCGATGAAGTCGGCGAGCGACCAGTTCGGCGAGCCGTCGCCTTTCTCCATTTGCTGGCGGAGGAAATGGAACTTGGTCAGCGCCTTCGTCCGCGCTTCGTCGGTGTAAATTTCCACGTCCTCGCCCACGCGGTGCGCAGGGAAGAAGCCATACACCGCCGTGGCCCGAATCAGTTTCTTGGCAATGATTTCATCGAGCAGCTTCTGCGCGTCGTGGAAGAGCTTGGTCGCTTCCACGCCATACTTTTCGTGCGTGAGGATCTTCGGATAAACGCCGCGCAGTTCCCAAGTGTGAAAGAACGGCGACCAGTCGATGAACTCGCGCAGCGTGGCGAGCGGGAAGTCGTCGAGCACGCGCGGGCCGGTGAACGCGGGCTTCGGCAGGTCGTCATACTTCAGCTTTGGCGCATTGGCGCGGGCTTGTTCGATGGCGAGGAGTTTCACCTGCTGACTGCCGTGCAGTTGTCGCAGCTTCTCGTAATCTTCACGAAGCTGTTTCACAAACGCAGGCTTCTGCTCCGCGCTCAACAAACTGCTCGCCACCGGCACGGCGCGCGAGGCGTCGAGGACGTGGACGACCGGCTCGCTGTAATGCTGGGCGACTTTGACGGCGGTGTGGGCGCGACTGGTGGTCGCCCCGCCAATGAGCAGCGGCACTTTGAAACCTTGGCGTTCCATCTCGCGCGCGACGTGGACCATCTCGTCGAGCGACGGCGTGATGAGTCCGCTGAGACCGATGATGTCGGCTTTCTCCAACTTGGCGCGCTCGAGAATTTTCTCGCAGGGGACCATCACGCCCATGTCGATGACCTCGTAGTTGTTACAGGCGAGCACGACGCCAACGATGTTCTTGCCGATGTCATGCACGTCGCCCTTCACGGTCGCGAGCACGATTTTGCCCTGCGCTTTCACGGCTTCACCGCGCGCGGCCATCGCGGCCTTCTCGGCTTCCATGAACGGCGTGAGATAGGCCACGGCTTTTTTCATCACGCGGGCGGACTTCACGACTTGCGGCAAAAACATTTTGCCCGCGCCGAACAAATCCCCGACCACGCTCATGCCCGCCATCAGTGGGCCTTCGATCACGAGCAGCGGCTTGCCGAGCTTGGCGCGCGCCTCCTCGGTGTCGGTGGCGATGTAGAGGTCGATGCCTTTGACGAGGGAGTGAGATAGACGCTCTTCGACGGTGCCCTTACGCCATTCCTCTTCGACCTTTTTGTCCGCTGCGGTGGTGCCCGAACTGGCGGCCTTGAGTTTCTCGCCGTGCTCAACGAGACGTTCGGTAGCGTCGGGACGGCGGTTGAGCAAGGCGTCTTCGACGAGTTCCTTCAGCTCCGGCTCAATCTCCTCGTACACTTCCAACATGCCGGCGTTGACGATGCCCATGTCCATGCCGGCCTGGATGGCGTGATAAAGAAACGCGCTGTGCATGGCCTCGCGCACGGGATTGTTGCCGCGAAAACTGAACGAGACGTTTGACACGCCGCCGCTGACTTTGGCGTGCGGGAGGTTCTGTTTGATCCAGCGCGTGGCCTCGATGAAGTCCACGGCGTAGTTGTTGTGCTCCTCGATGCCCGTCGCAACGGTGAGGATGTTCGGATCGAAAATGATGTCTTCGGGCGGAAAGCCGACTTCATCCACGAGGATGCGGTAGGCGCGCTCGCAGATGCGGATCTTCTCGGCGTAAGTCGCGGCCTGCCCGTTCTCGTCGAAGGCCATCACGACGACAGCCGCGCCGTATTTCAAAACCTTGGCGGCCGATTCGCGGAACTTCGCCTCGCCTTCCTTGAGCGAAATGGAGTTCACGATGCCTTTGCCTTGAAGACATTTCAGGCCGGCCTCGATGACTTCCCACTTCGACGAGTCCACCATGAAGGGAACCTTCGCGACTTCCGGTTCGCTGCCGAGCAACTGGAGAAAGCGCGACATCGCGGCGACGCCGTCAATCATTCCCTCGTCCATGCAGATGTCGATGATGTTGGCCCCGTTCTCGACCTGCTGCCGCGCGACGGCCACGGCCTCCTCGTATTTGTTCTCCTTGATGAGCTTGGCGAACTTCGGCGAACCGGCCACGTTCGTGCGCTCGCCGATCATGATGTATTGCCCGATCTGCTGGGTGAACGGCTGGGAGCCGGAGAGGCGCAGGGGCTTTGGAGCGATGGGAGCGCGGTCCGTTGAAATTCCACCGAGACGCTCCGTGCCGGATTCCTTCGGTGCGAGATCGCGCGGATGCCGACCATTGAGCGCTTTGGCAATCGCGGCGATGTGCTCGGGCGTGTTGCCGCAGCAGCCGCCCGCGATGTTGATCAATCCGCTCTGCGCAAACTCGCTGAGATAATTGCCCATGTCCTCCGGCTTGAGATCAAAGCCGGTCGGCGAAAGCGGATTGGGCAATCCGGCATTCGGATAACAGGAAATTGCCGCGCTGGATTTCTCCGACAGTTCCGCAAGAAACGGCCTCATCAAGTCCGGCCCGAGCGAGCAGTTTAGTCCGACGGACAGCGGCTGCACATGCTTCACCGCGTTCCAATACGCCTCGATGGTCTGCGCGGAGATCATCGTCTCGCCCCCGCGTCCGACGGCGGCGGAGATCGAAATGGGCAGGCGCACCTTGTCCGCCTCGAAGACTTCCTGAATCGCCACCAGCGCCGCCTTGGCGTTGAGCGAGTCGAAGATCGTCTCGACTAGCAGGAAATCCGATCCGCCCGCGATGAGCGCGCGCACCTGATTGATGTAAGCCTGCTTCACCTGATCAAACGTGCAGACGCGGAAGCCCGCATCATCCGCGTCCGGCGAGTTCGAGAGCGAGACAGTCAGCGGTCCGATGGCTCCGGCGACGAAGCGTTGCTTGCCATCCTTGTTGGCGACGCGGTCGGCCCATTCGCGGCACTGGCGCGCGGACGATTCATTGATCTCCCACGCGAGTTCGTTGAGGAACTTGTCGTCGATGATCTTCTGGTAGAACGCCGGGTCTTTGCGCCCGCCGTGTTCGCGCGGGTCGTCCACGAAAAATTCGCTCTGCCCGATGCTCGTTGCCGAGAAAGTATTGGTCTCGATGATGTCCGCGCCGGCTTCGAGGAAGCGGCGGTGGATGTCGCAGATCATCGCCGGCTGCGTGATGGAGAAGAGGTCTCCGTTGTTCAGCAAATCCTTCTTCGAGTCCGCGAAGCGCGTGCCACGGATGTCCGCCTCCTTCATCTCGTAGGTGCGGATGGTCGTGCCCATCGCGCCGTCGATGATGGCGATGCGCTGGCGCAACAACTGTTCGAGGGCCGTGCCCTTGTTAGACTCGTTACTCATTTGCGAGGCCAATTTGGCGGCCTTAATCTATTAAATCAAGGCATCTTGATTTGAAGATATGTTGTCCAAAAGGTTGACGGTCCCAGCGGCCGCGGAGTCTGTTACCAAGATGGGTGCGAAAGATTGGATCGTGGAAAAGGCGGCGCTGGCCATGCTCAACCAATCCGTGCTGCGGCCCTACGGGGCGCTGACGGAGTTGAAGCTGGATTTGACCAAGTGCTCGCTGGAGGCCGCGCTGGAGTTGAAGGGCGAGACGGAGTTGGTGCGAATTCAAATCCACGAATACGAACTCATCGATCCCAAGGGCGATGCGCATCTGGTCATCAAAAGCCTGACCACCTCGCGCGAGTGGGTGACGAAGCTGGCGCAAAATTTTCTCGTCGGTCGGCGGTTGGAAATCCCGGAATCCATGCGGGCTTTTCTGCCCATGCTGACCTGAGTTGGTGGAGGGAGGGCAGGGGAGGTCTCACGAAGCGGACGAAGGAAAAAGGCTGTGAGAGCAACATCGTGATCCATCCTGTCGGCTTCGCTTCCTTTGCCGTCTTCGCGAGACGAATTTCCCGATCACCCGAGCGGCGCTTTTCTCCGTTGCGGCGCACGGTGGTGGAGTCCTACGATGCAACGCAATGCGGGCGCGAGAAGTTTCAATCGAGCAATGGGCCAGACCCAACGGTGCCATTCCCCGAAGCGAGGACGCGGGATTTGTTTCCGCGTGTCGGGTTTGCGGACTTGTGTTTCTCCTCGTCTTGCTTCTCGGTTTCTTTTCGATCCCAGCTCAAGCTGCTTCTACCGACGGCTATGGGCCGGAGATTTCTGTCCCGCACGAGCCGGCCAAAACTTCCGTCCGCCCCCGGCGCACGCTCGTGGATCAAACTTGGGACGACGTACGTCCCAAGAGCGCGGGCTGCCTCGAATGTCACAAGGGCACGGACACGCATACCATGCACACCTCGCCCAACGTGGTGCTGGGCTGCACGGACTGTCATGGCGGCAATCCCACGCCGGGCCTGATGATGCGCACCGCGCACGTCGCGCCGCGCAACAAAGTCTTCTGGGAAAGCTCGGCCAATCCGAGCGACTCGTCGGTGCTGCTTAATTATGAGTCGCCAGAATTCATCCGCTTTGTGAACCCGGGCGACCTGCGCGTGGCCGAAGTCAGTTGTGGCACTTGTCACGCCAGTGAAGTCTCGCGCACCGGACACAGCATGATGCGGCACGGCGCAATGCTCTGGGGCGCGGCGCTCTACAATAACGGCGCGTTCCCGCTGAAGAATTACCGCTACGGCCAGGCCTTCGGGCCGAACGGGGAGGCGCTGCGCCTGTTGAATCCCTATGTGCCCACGCCCGAGGAGACGCGCACCAACGGCGTGCTGGCGTTCCTTGATCCGCTGCCGCGCTTCGTGCTGGGACAGCCGAGCAACATCCTGCGCATCTTCGAGAAGGGCGGCGAGAAGCAGCTCTCGCTCGGCGTGCCCTACACGACGGAGCCGCCGGGCAAACCCGCCCGCCGCCTTTCGGATCGCGGACTGGGCACGCTCAACCGCATCGACCCGGTCGTCCTTAATTTGCAGAAGACGCGCCTGCACGATCCGCTGCTCGACTTCATGGGGAGCAACAATCATCCCGGTGATTACCGGTCGAGTGGCTGCTCGGCCTGCCATGTGGTGTATGCGAATGATCGCTCGCCCACGCACTCCGCGTACTACAGCAAGTATGGCAACCAAGGTTTGAGTTTCAGCGGTGACGCGTCCATTCCAAAGAACGAGAAGGGGCATCCGATCAAGCATCAGTTCACGCGCGCCATTCCCACCAGCCAGTGCATGAACTGCCACATGCATCAGGGCAACCTCTTCGTGAATCCGTTCCTCGGTTACACTTGGTGGGATCAGGAGAGCGACGGCGAGTTCATGTATCCGAAGAAGCAGAAGAACCCCACCGAGGCGGAACGGCTCGCCTCGTTGCGCCAGAATCCCGAGGACGCTGCCACGCGCGGCAAATGGGGCGACCGGGATTTTCTGGAACGTGTCTCCGAGCTGAACCCTCAGCTCAAGCAGACGCAGTTCGCGGATTACCACGGTCACGGCTGGGTCTTTCGCGCGGTGTTCAAGAAGGACAAGCAGGGCAACTTGCTCGACTTGCAGGACAAGGTCATTCCGCACGACGACCCGAAGAAGTTCGCCCAGGCCGTGCATCTCAAGGACATCCATCTTGCCAAGGGCATGCAGTGCGTGGACTGCCACTTCGATGTGGACGTGCATGGCAACGGCAAGCTCTACGGCGAGCCGCGCGCGGCCACGACCATCGAGTGCATCGACTGCCACGGCACCGTGGATGCGCGCCCGTCGCTCATCACCACAGGCAACGGCGGCAAGATTGATTTGAACAAGAGCGTGACGCCGTGGGGCCCGCGCTTTGTCTGGGAGAACAAGCAATTGTTCCAACGCTCGACGCTCAGTCCTGATGTGCGCTGGGAAGTGCCGCAGACGCGCGACACCATTGACCCTGCTTCACCGAAGTACAATCCGAAGAGCCGCTACGCGAAGACGCTCCAACGCGATGGCGAGACGTGGGGCGACGTGCCGGGCGCGAAGGGGGCGACCACGAATTATCACGCCAGCTTCGCGCACGACAACCGCAACGTCTCCTGTCAGGTTTGCCACTCCTCTTGGGCAACGGCTTGTTACGGATGTCATCTGCCCATGCGCGCGAACCAGAAAGTGCCGGGCAACAAGTTCGAGGGACTCACCACGCGCAACTATACGCCCTACAACCCGCAAGTCGTGCGCGACGATGCTTTCCAACTCGGCATCGACTCAACGGTCAAGAATCACCGCCTCGCGGTGCTGCGTTCGTCGAGCGCCGTGATCGTTGGCTCCCAAAACAGCCAGCGCGAATGGATCTATTCCCAGCAGCAGACCGTGAGCGCGGAGGGCTACAGTGGTCAGGCCTACAACCCGCATTTCCCTCACACCACGAGCGGCGCGGGCACGACCAAGAATTGCGCGGACTGCCATGTCTCCAAGAAGAACGACAACAACGCGTGGCTGGCTTCGCTGCTCGGCTTCGGTACTGGCACGGTGAATTTCTTCGGGCGTTACGCCTACGTCGGCTCCGGCAAGGACGGGTTGGAAGCGGTCGTGTGGACCGAACGCGAGGAGCCGCAGGCCGCGCTCGGCAGCCATCTGCATCAGCTCGCGTATCCCGACAACTTCAAGAAACACACTGAGGAGAATCAGGGCGTGTTGAAGGAAGCGCATCATCATCACGGGAAGGAGATTCTCGATCTCACGCTGCGCGGCGAATACCTCTACACGGCGAACGGCGAGGACGGCTTCGAGGTTTTCGACGTGGCGAACATCGACCACAAGGGTTTCAGCGAGCGCATCACCAGCGCGCCGGTTTCGCCGCTTGGCCAGCGCACGCGCATCAAGACCAAGTATGCCACGAGCGTGACTTTGCCAAGCACGCTGGGCATCGATCCCACCCGGCTGCCGTATCCCACGAACAGTCTGGCAGAACTGGATCCGAAGAATCAGCCCGGCAAGCTGACGGAGATTTACACCGGCAACGAGGAGCAGAAGATCAGCCTCATCTACGCCTGGGTATTCATCACAGACCGCGAGGAGGGGTTGGTCATGGCGACCGTGGCGACGCTGGTGGACGGAAACCCGGACAACAATTTCTTGGAGAAGGATTTGAAAATCATCCGCTACAACCCGGATGGAAAACTCACTGGTGCGATGCACAGCTTCATGGCGGGGACGAACCTCTATGTCGTGGGCGCGAAGGGATTGTTCGTCCTCGGCCTGAGCAACACCGAACTCATTGCGCCGAAGCTGCTGGGCGAATTAAGCGGCGGCGAGTTCAAGAATCCGCGCGCCATCAGCGTGCAGTTCCGCTACGCTTTCGTCACCGACGACGACGGGTTGAAGGTGGTGGACATCAGTAATCCATCACAGCCCCGGCTCGTACCGGGTGCGAGCGTGCCGCTCAAAAAGGCGGGCCGGCTTTACGTCGCGCGCACCTATGCTTACGTGCCGAACGGTCCGGAAGGTCTCGCCATCATCGACATCCAGAACCCGGAGAAGCCGCGACTCGAAGAGATGTTCAACGCCGGCGGCAAGCTGAACGACAGCCGGGCGGTGCAGATTGGTTCCATCAATGCCTCAATGTACGCACTGGTGGCCGACGGACGGAATGGACTGCGCGTGTTGCAGATGATTTCGCCGGACACGGTGCCCGGCCACATGGGCTTCAGCCCGCGCCCGAATCCGAAGTTGATCGCCACGTATCCGACGCACGGCGAGGCCGTGGCGGTGTCACGCGGCCTGGACCGCGACCGGGTGGTGGATGAAACGGGCAATCAAACCGTCGTGTTCGGACGGCGCGGTTCACGGCCATTCAACTTGGAAGAGATGGCGAAGTTTCTGCGCCACGAGAATGGCGCGGCCTACACGGTCGAGGATGTTTCCCAAGCCACGCGTGAATTGCAGACGAAGGGCGGGGGAGCGTTTCCGGCACCGCGCGGTTTCACAGCCGAGCCGCCGGAGCAATTGAACCAGCCCCGCGCCGAACGATTGATGCGACGGGGCGAGTAGCGGAGCGCGGACGTCTCGTCCGCGTGTAGCTACCCATCTTGGAAACACGCGGGCGAGACGCCCGCGCTCCGTTCCGTGCCGAGCGATGCTCGGCGCTCTACCGCCGGTAGTTCGGATCCCCCAGCAGCTTCTGCAAAAACTGCTGATGCTCCAAGCCGATGGATTGGAGAGCCTGGTTTTTCTGCTCCGGCGTGAGCGCGGTGTTCTGGGAAATCTGCGTGCGCTTGGTCTCAATACTCTTCTGCAAATCGTAAAGCGGCTGCACGGCCTTGTTGTTCAGGTTGTACTGCGAGGCCGCCAGCAGGGCCTGCTGAAAGCGCGGGTCTTTGGTGGCGAAATACTGGAGGTAGCGTTCCGGTGCCAGCGTCTCCTTGATGGCGCGGTCGCGGAGCGCCTCCTGCTGCTCGCGCTGCTTGGGCGAGAGCGCCTCCGGCCCGCCGTATTCGAGCTGCATCTGGTGTTCCGCCGGATCGATGGCGCGGAAAATTTTCCGAAACTCGTCGGGCGTGAGGTCGATGCCCCGCATGTCCTGGCGCAGCTTGCTCGAGTTCTGGGAGAAGCGGAGCAGGAATTCCTCAAGCTGTTCCGCGTTCAAGACCTTCGACAAATCGGAGCGGGTCATCTGGCGCATCTTGGCCAGCTCGACGTTGTCCATCGGACTGGGCTGGTTCATGCGCGCGGTCAGGTAGGTCTGGTGGCGGTCAATGGAGCGCGCGCAAATTTCCTGCACGTTGTTCCAGACCTCGGCGGGCAGCGCGCCGAGCACGGGGCCGGACAGGTTCACGCTCGTGCCGTTGAGGGAGGTGAGCTTGACCGTATCCTCCCAGCCTTCGCCGAGAATCTTGGTGAGCAACGCGCGCCGCTCCTCGTCAAAATTCACGCCCGCCAGGCCGAAGCCCATGCCCTGCATGGGCAGCACGCCCATGAAGGTTTCGGACTTCCACCACTGCGAGTCGGTCTTGATGGCGTGTTCGAGGCGGCGCTTGTCGAAGAGGTCGTTCACATCCGCGACGACGATGGCGCGCACCTGTTTTTCTGGGCAGCCGACGGTGCGCAGGTTGGCAATGTACTGCGGATAAATTTCGTTGGTCACGTCCTGCCAGGTGTAGTTGCGGACGGCCCGCGGCACAGCGGGTGGCGCAGCCAGGGTGGGGGCGGGAGCCTGATTGGTCGCGACGATTGCGACGGGCGCGGACGCATTTGTCTGAACTGTGGTGACTGCGGTCGGGGCCGGGGTGGTGTTGGCACCGGGCTGGATCACCGGGGTGGTGGAGCGTTGCACGTAGCCAAAGAAAGCCGCCGCCCAGAGGACGTTCACCGCGACCAGAATCAAAAGGCCCGTTTTCAAACGCATACGGCTCTAGTTTTCGTGCAAGGACGAGAAGCGCGCAAATCCATTTTCCAGTTCACGGGTAAAAAGAAAAACCGGCCGCGGGCGGCGGCCGGTTTGTCTGGGGAGCGTGAGTTCAGATCGTGGAGGCCAGCGTGAACGTGCCGGAGCCGCTCTGTGAACCGCCATCAGAGCCAGTGTGCTTGAAGGTGAAAGTGCCCCCGGTCTCCGAGGTGAAACGCATCTTCACCGTGGTGGTGCTTGTGCCGACGCCCTCGGCGTGGCTCAAAACCAGGGTCGCGGTGTCCAAGCCGGTGCGGGTGAAAGTGTAGGTCACGCTCCGGGTGCCACCATTGTTGTCCCGTTCCGTGGCGTTGGTGGCGTCGTCAAACTGTTCGGTGCCGGTCTGGCCTCGTTCATGGTGGGTGAGCGTCATTCCGACCAGGCTGGCGGGAACCAATCCCGGTCTCGCCTCGCCGAGCGCGACGAGGCGTTGAGCGACGGTCAGGTTCTTGAATCCTTGGCCCGCGACCAGCAGGCCCAGTTGCGGGTCGAGCACGGTGGTGCCGATGGAACTGAACTTGGCGATGGCCCGGGCCAGTTGATTGCTGGCGGGACGCTTGGTGGGCACGAAGTCGTTGAGAGAGGCGATGCGGACGGCGGTGGAGTAAATTTCCACTCCGACCTCGGTTTGGAAAGCCGCGAAGACATTGCTGCCGAGGTTGCCAAACGGTTCTTGCAAGGCCAGCGGGCCTAGATGAATGGCGGCGTTGAGGAACAGGGCGTAATCACCCGCCACTGAGGAAGACGGCTTGCTCAGATCCTTAAGGGCCCGGCCAATGGTCGCAGCCAGTTTTCTCTCCTGCGGCGTGTTGTTGGTCAGCGTGGTTTGAACGTAGGCCAGAGTGTTCGAAACCACATCCAGGTAGTTCGTGTAATAGGCCTGCGCTTGGGTCGCCAGCAGCAGGACTGCGGCGACGAGCGTTTTCGCAAAAGACATTGTTCCAGTTCTCATAATTATCGACTGTAGCGGCAGAACTTGCCCGCCGGTTGATGTTATTGAGCCAAATTTTCCGTCGCCCGCCCTTCTGAAAATCAGGAAAAATTCCAGTCCCGTTCCCGGCAGGATTTGTTAGGCTGCGCCCATGAAAAAATTTGCCTTGGGGTGTGGCGGTGTGGTCGGGTTGCTTTTGCTCATCGCGCTCGCCGTGTTCATGGGCGGTTGCAGCGGCTACAACAAGCTCGTCTCGCTTTCGGCGGGCACGGATGCGCGCTGGGCCGACGTGCAGAATGTTTACCAGCGCCGCTTCGATTTGATCCCTAATCTCGTCTCCACCGTGCAGGGCGCGGCGAACTTCGAGAAGTCCACCATCACCGACGTCACGACGGCGCGCGCCTCGGTCGGCCAGATGAAGATCGACTCCAGCAATGCGCCGCGCACCGCCGAAGAGCTGCAAAAATTTGAACAGGCCCAAGGAGCATTGTCCGCGTCGCTCTCGCGGTTGCTCGTGGTCACGGAGCGTTACCCGGAACTGCGCGCCACCCAGGCCTTCCGCGATTTGCAGGCGCAACTGGAAGGCACGGAGAACCGCATCGCCGTGGAGCGGCGCAACTTTAACGCGGCCGTGCAGAGCTACAACACGGCGGTCAAGAGTTTCCCCAACGTGCTCTACGCGGGCGCGCTGGGCTTCCAGCCCAAGCCGTTCTTCCAGGCGACAGCGGGCGCAGACACGGCTCCCAAGGTGAATTTTGATTTTGGCAAACCGCCGGCCAAGTAATCGTCACGCATGAATTTCCACCCACGACTCGGGCAGACGGCCAGGACGGGAGGCTCCCGCCTCGGACGGAAGGTTTTTACCTTGGTCGGGCTGCTCGCCGGACTGCTGGTGCTGGTTTCGTTGCCGGCGCGCGCCGCCGAAGTCATTCCGCCCGCGCCTGCCCGATATTTCAACGACTTCGCCAGCGTGACCAAGCCGGGGACGGCGGACCGGTTGAATCAGTCGCTCGAACAGTTCGAGAAGGACACCTCCTGCCAGATCGTTGTCGCGGTCTTTCCCAAGATGCAGAGCAATTCGTCGGTTGAGGATTACGTCAACCGCATATTCCGTGCGTGGAAGATCGGGCAGAAGCAGAAGAACAACGGCGTGCTGCTCGCGGTTTTTGTGCAGGATCACAAGATGCGGATCGAAGTCGGCTACGGACTGGAGGGCGCGATTCCCGACGTCATCGCGAAACGGATCATCGACAACGAAATCGCACCGCGCTTCAAGAGCGGCAACTTCGACGGCGGGCTGGACGCGGGCGTGAACGCGCTCATGCGCGGGGCGCGCGGCGAATACAAAGGCATCGGCACCACCGTCGCGCAGGCGCTGCACACCCACCCCGAGATGGGATTCATCATCGCCATCGGCCTGTTCATTTTCTTCTTCGCCATCCTGCCCCAGATTTTCTGGCGCAGGCGCGGCACCGCTTTTAGCAGGCGCGGGCGTTCGGGCTGGAGCGCGTGGCCGACGTTCACGAGCGGGAGTTGGGGCGGCGGTGGAGGCGGCTGGTCCAGTGGTGGTGACAGCGGCGGAGGATTTTCCGGCGGCGGGGGCAGTTCCGGCGGGGGCGGCGCGAGCGGAAGTTGGTGACCTATGCTTCACAAAGAATTCATCCATCAGCTTGATGAGCGGCGCATCCTGGACGCGCTCACGACGGCGGAGAAAACCACCTCGGGCGAACTGCGCGTTTACGTCTCCCACAAGGAGCGGCATGACGCGCTGACCTTCGCCAAGAAACGTTTCGTGGAACTGGGCATGACCGCCACGGAGCAGCGCAATGCCGTGCTTATCTACCTCGTGCCGCGCACGCGCCAGTTCGCCGTGCTGGGCGACATGGGCATCCATCAGAAGTGCGGCGACACCTTCTGGAAAGACATCGTGACTGCCATGTCGAGCCGCCTGAAGGAAGGACAGTTCACTGAGGCCATCGTGCAGGCCATCGCTGAAATTGGCGCGGTGTTGCAGCGGCACTTCCCCGCGACCGACGACAACAAGAACGAGTTGCCGAACGAAATAGCCGGCGATGAATGATGGTTTAGGCCGCACGCTGCGTGCCTCGTGAAGCCCACCAACGGCCCAGCGTGCGGCCGAGATTTTTCCAGCCATCGTAGTGTTCAAACTCACCGGCGGAACGTCGCCCAGCCCAGAGCATCAGCCGCTCCTCCATCATCTGTTTGGATCGCGACAGACTCCAGCGATCCACCCAGGCGCTGAAAATTATCCAGGAAACGATGAGCGCGAACGTGCCACTGTGATCACGATCAATCATCGCGCCAATTCCCCACGCCACCAGCACTGGCAGCCAAGGCAGCACGATCACGCGTGAGACTGCCTCCTGCTGGGCCTCGCGGGCGTTCTTCCTGATGACGCTTTGCCACAAGGTGGTCCAGACCAGCGCGCGGATGTCCGGGACGAGCAGTCCCAACAGGGCCGCGCCGCCCAGCACGTAGAGGAATCCATCGCCCCCGCCTCTCGCGATGTAGCGGGTGATCAGAAGAGCCAGCCACACGCCCTCTATCCACAGCGCTCGTCGCATCACGGGCCGCAGTGTTTCGCGCAGCCCGTGCGTGTGGCCGTCGATTAGTTGGCGCACGGAGACGGGTGTGGACAACAGCAAATCCAAGGTGTCTTCGCCGCGATCCCGCGCGAAGGCAAAGCTGGCCTGGTGCGAGGCGAAGGTTTTGATCGCGGTATGGACGAGAAAAATGATCGCGAGCGCGTAGCCGGGAGAGAGGATGAGTCCCCATTCGTCTGCCGTGACCCCGGCCATGAGCGCCGGCCAGTAACCAATCATGGCCACGCCCACGATGGCCCAGGTTCCCGACGCGTGCGGCTTCCAGCGCAGGGCGAACCACGCGAGAGGATTGAGATCCAACAGCCTGGTCCGTGCCTCAGCGGTGAAGTTTCGGCGCACCGTCCGTCGCTGTCCGGCCGTCTTGCGGGGAAGATTTGTTCCATCGCTGTCTTGAATTGGCGCCGTCCCGGCCTCCGGCAACTTCAAGTGATCGCCTTGCGGTGCGAGGTTGTCCGGCCGGGTCTGCCAGCAACGGGGCAGGGTGTGGCAGGCGGCGTAAAAGAAAATCCAGCCCAGCACCTGCGTCCAGACGAGCGAGGCTGAAAGCGTGAAGGCGCTGCCCGTTCCGGGCATGACCGCGTGCCACACGGCGAAGCCCGGGCTGAGAATTTCCAGCGGGATGGCTCCGGGCTGGAGCCGGGCCGCGCCAGTTCCCAGCCCCACCACGACGGGCAGGGTGACCAGCGCAATCATGATGCTGGAGGCCCAGCTTCCGGCGCGCTTCTCGTCCCAGCATTGCGCGGAGATCCAAAGTCCGAGCGTGGCCCCGAGGAAGATCAAGTTCAGCAGCGCGACCACGAGCAGCACGAAACTTCCTACCGTCACGCCGCCGGCCAGCAGGGGCACGGCAAGCACGGGCACCAGGGCGAGAAAGCGGTAGAAGGAGGACAGCGAGGTGGACACCAGTTTGCCCAGCACCATGTCCACCGGGCGCAGCGGGGTGAGGAAAAGCAGCCCCAGCGTGTCCTCGCGTTTCTCCCGCGCAAACGCCGCTGAGGCGAGTTGCACCACTGAAACCAGCACGGTCAAAGCCGCCATGCTGCCCAGCAGGCGAAAGGTCATTTGGCCGACCACGGCCAGCGGAGCGGTCGCCAACTGCGCGAGCATCACCAGGCAAATTACCAGGACGCCCGAGGCGCCCGCTCCGGCCCGGCTCCAATAAGTGGAGGGCTGGCGCGCGGCGATGCGCAGCTCGCGCTCAACCACGGGTGGGAGGCTGAATCGCATTCGGTGGGTCATGATAATCCGTGCTTCAAACCGTGGCTCGTTCGGCGGAGCGTTGGCGCAACTGCGATTGCAAGTTGAGCAGATTGAGCCGGCGCTGGGCGGCAAAGGCGTGCGGGGTGTTGGAGAAATCGCGCAGCACTTGCTGATAGATGAGCCGGGCCTGGTCTGCGTCGTCGCGCTGGCGGGCGTGCCAGCCGGCCATGGTCAGCAGCCACCCGGCGCGCTGGTCGGGCGACGCATGACCCAGGGCGACGAGCAGTTCCAGTTGCTCGAGGGCGGTGACCGGCTCGCCCAGACTTTCGGCGAGCAGGCGGGCAAATTTCTCCCGTGCCGCCACGTCGTCGGGGTTTCGTTTCAGCGCTTCGACACATTCATTCGCGGCGGCCACGGCCTGCTCGCGTGGCAGCACCAGCGCGGGCGTGATGATTTCCTCCGGCACCTGCGGGAGGCGCAGCGGCTTGCCCTGCTCCCGTTCCCGCAAAGCCTCGCGCGTGGCGGGAAGTTGATCGAGGCGTTGCCGCGCCATCTTGTCGAGGTGCGTGCCGGGCGCGCGGGCACAAATGAGCAGAAGCGTGCGACGCGCGGCCTCGGGGTCGTGCCCGACCTTCAAATGCCAGTCGGCCAGCCGATGAAGCGCCACGGCCATCTGCGCCGTGGTCGTGGTTTCTTGCGCGCAGAGGTCCTGCACGGTTTGCGCGGCCGAGGGCAGGTCGTTGAAGTGCGTGGCGTAAAGTTCGGCCAGCATCATCCAGCCGTCGAAGTCGTCCTCGCACTGTTCCAACTCCTGGATGATTTCCTTTTCCGCCTCGTCGTATTTGCTAAAGCTGATTTTCGCCAGCGCCTTGGAATAAGTCGGGCGCACGGGCACGGAGGGCATGGTCAGCGGCAGCGTGAAGTGAACCAGCGGCACGCAACACAGCGTTAGCGCCACTCCGAATATCGCCCAGCCGCCCATGAGCAGAATGACCAGACCCACCGGCAGCAGCAGCAACGACCACAAGCCGCATATCCCAAAGAAGGAAGCGCGACTCTCCACCCGACCTCCGATGCGCGCGAGCAGCCACAGCAGCGTCACGCCGCACCAGAAGGAGCTGATGATCACCGCCGACAGCGCGGCGACATCGCCCAGGGCTTTCAGCCATGTCCCAAATCCGGCGGCCAGCGGCGGCACGACGGGCAGCACGGGCGGGAGTCCAAATCCGGTGTTGGCGAAGACCCACAGGCCGAGGGGCAGGAGAATTCCTTTCCCCACCCAGCGCCGGAAGAGCTGCCATTCGCCGACAGTGAACTGCTCATCACAAAACCGCCGCCAGAAATGGAAGGCGGTCATGATGAAACATCCGGCAACCAGCGTGGCGATGAAAAAGCCCATGAGTGGTTGAACGCCGGGAGACTAGATGGAGCGGCTGCGGAAACCAAGCGGCGCGTTTGGGGGTGAGCAAGTTGGGCTGTTTAGAGCGGAGCGCGCCCGTCCTAGGGCGCGCTCCGGTGACTCTTCCGACCGGCTCTCAGTAGGGCAGGGGGAACTGCGCAGTCAGCGCACGCACGCGACCGCGCACCTGATGGGCGGCGTCCACGTTTTTGATGTCGAGCAAGACCTCGCTGATCATGTCGGCGATGGCCGCCATCTCCGGTTCCTTCATCCCGCGCGTGGTCACGGCGGGCGTGCCGAGGCGCACGCCGCTGCCCTGGAAGGGCGAGCGTGTCTCGAAGGGAATGGTGTTCTTGTTGGTGGTGATGCCGGCCTCGTCGAGCGCGATCTGGCAGTCCTTGCCCGTGACGCCACGCGCACCCACATCGACGAGCATGAGGTGGTTGTCCGTGCCGCCGCTGACGAGGCGGAAGTTGTTGCGCTGCATTCCCTCGGCCAGCGCCTTGGCGTTCTTCACGATTTGCTTTTGATACGCTTTGAAGTCCGGCTGTAACGCTTCGAGCAGGCACACGGCCTTGGCCGCGATGACGTGCATGAGCGGGCCGCCCTGGATGCCGGGGAAAACCTGCGAATCAATTTCTTTGGCGTACTTCGCCTTGCAGAGAACGAGTCCGCCACGCGGGCCGCGCAAGGTCTTGTGCGTCGTCGTGGTGACGAAGTCGGCGAAGGGCACGGGGCTGGGATGTTCGCCCGCCGCCACGAGGCCGGCGATGTGCGCGATGTCCGCGAG
>JAYVWQ010000210.1:0-3824 GCA_043785945.1 Akkermansia sp. | reverse complement strand
CGTCGGCATCTACATCCCCGGCGGCACCGCGCCGCTCGTTTCCTCCGCGCTGATGACCATCACCCTCGCGCGCGTGGCGGGCTGTCCCGAGATCGTGGTTTGCACGCCCTGCAATGCGCAGGGCGAGGTCAATCCCGCGCTGCTCTTCGCCGCGCGCACGGCCGGGGCCACGGAAATTTATCGCGTCGGCGGCGCGCAGGCCATCGCCGCCCTGTCCTACGGCACGGCCACCATTCGCCATGTTCAGAAAGTCTTTGGGCCGGGCAACGCCTACGTCGTCGCAGCCAAGCGCCTTCTCTTCGGCCATGTCGCCATCGATCTGCTGCCGGGTCCGAGCGAGGTGCTGGTGTTGGCGGACGACTCGGCCAATCCGAAATTTGCCGCCGCCGATCTGCTCGCCCAGGCCGAGCACGGCTCCGGGCATGAACGCGTCTGGCTCGTCACCACTTCGGCGAAGATGCTGCGCGCGGTGGAGAAGGAAATTCAAAGCCAGCTCCCCAAGCTGCCGCGCCGCGAGCTGATCGAGCGCGCTTTGAAGAACAACGGCTGGCTCATCCACGTCAAGACGCTGGACGACGCCATCGCCCTCACGAACCAGCTCGCGCCCGAGCATTGCGAAATCATGACGCGCGCCGCCGCGAAAGTTTCCGCGCGCATCGTCACCGCCGGCGCGATTTTCCTCGGCAACTACTCGCCCACCGTGCTCGGCGATTACATGGCCGGCCCCAGCCATGAGCTGCCCACCGGCGGCGCGGGCGCGGCCTTTGCCGGACTGACCGTCGATCAATTTCAACGCCGCACCAGCGTGGTGGAATACAGCCGCGCCTCGCTTAAGAAATCCCTCGCCACCGTCGAGACCTTTGGCGCGGCCGAAGGTCTCGCCGCCCATGCCCGCTCGGCCAGCATCCGCCTCTTACCATGAACGAATTCGTCGCCCTCAATGTTTGGAACATGGCGTTGTCCTTCACCGTCATCGTGCTGATTGGCTTTTGGTTCTTCGCGCGCTGGTGTGGCTTCAGCCCCGCCGTGCCTTATGCCCGGTTGGCGCAACTCAGCGTGGGCATGACCGCCGAGCAAGTCACCGCGCTGCTCGGTCGGCCGCGCCTGAGCAAGCACATGTCCGACGGCAGCCATCAATGGACCTACGGCATGACGATGAAGCGCCATGTGCTGATGATTGATTTCAGCCCGGAGCAAAAGGTGCGCGGCTACGGCCACGGCATCCCCGGCCTGTCCAAGCCCGGCCCGCTCACGCCCGAGCCGCTCAAATCCGGCCCGCTCACGCCCGAATCATGAAGCCCGCCCCACTCGTCCGCCCCTTGGTGGCCCGCCTCCATCCCTACGTCCCCGGCGAACAGCCCAAGATTCGCGGCCTCATCAAGCTCAACACCAACGAGAATCCCTACCCGCCTTCGCCGAAGGTGTTGCGCGCCGTGCAGACGGCCGTGGATGAACGCCTCCGCCTTTACCCGAATCCCACCTGCTCCGCGCTGCGCGAGAAACTGGCGAAGCTCCATCGCTGCGCGCCCGAGAACATCATTGTGGGCAACGGCTCGGATGAATTGCTCGCGCTGGCGGTGCGGACGTTTGTGGAACCGGCCTCTGAGTCCAAGGTCCAAGGTCCAAAGGCCAAGGTCGTGGCGGCCACCGTTCAATACTTCACCCCCAGCTACTCCCTTTACTCCGTGCTCGCGGCCACCCACGGCGCGCGCGTGCAGGCCGTGCCCCTCGCCCCGGACTTCGCCCTGCCCACCGTGGCGCAGCTTCGGAAATCCGCGTGGGACTTCCGCGCCGCCCTCACCTTCCTCACCACGCCGAATGCCCCGAGCGGGCGCGGCTATGCCACGGCGGACTTGGCGCGACTGTGCCGCGCGCAGCAGGGCGTGCTCGTGCTCGATGAAGCCTACGTGGACTTCGCCGCCGAAAATGCCCTCGCCCTCGCCCTCCAGTTTCCCCACGTCATCGTGGCCCGCACTTTCTCCAAGGCCTACTCGCTCTGCTTCCAGCGCGTCGGCTATTTCGTGGCCCACCCCGCGCTCATCGCGGCGCTGGACAAGATGCGCGACAGCTACAACGTCAACGGCCTCGGCCAGGTCGCGGCCCTCGCCACCCTCGGCGACCTGCCGTATTACCGGGCCAATTTCCGCCGCATCATCGCCACGCGCGAGCGACTCAGCGCGGCTCTGCGGACGCTGGGCTTCGAGGTCTTTCCCAGCGCCACCAATTTCATCCTCGCCCGCCCGCCGGGATTTGCTGCCGGGCAATGGCTGGAGCAACTGCGCGCCCGGAAAATCCTCGTGCGCTGGTTCAGCGCCCCCGAAGTGCGCGACTGCCTGCGCATCACCATTGGCACCGACGCCGAGGCGGATGCGCTGGTTAAAGCAGTGAGGGGCATTATGGCGGGACGTGGGCTGGGTGGGTGAAGGAGAGGAACGGAACGGAACGGGCTGGGAATCAAACCGCTTTCGCGCGCGGCTCGGCTCCACTGCGTTGCGCTCCGCGCGAACCACGCCTCACGAACTAATACCTGGCGGAAACTCCACGACCCTCTTGACAACCCTCATAGGCGCTGCAGCGCATGGTTAGGCCGTTGTGTGCTCATGGTGCGGATCTCGCCCAGAGAATAAACAAAACGAACGATGAAACAAGAAACGCCGCGAACGTGATGCCGAAACTGATACCCAGCAACGCGATGATGCGAAGAACTCTGCTGACCTGAGTGAACAAAGAACTGAAGTACAAGATTGCGAACACGACAGAGAACAGCAGCAGCAGTGAGAGTGCACGAAATCCGTGGCCGAGAGAATACGCGGACTCGACGCCCCAAACGAGCGGCAAGCAAATGCATGAGAAAAGAAATGCGAGCAACGCATCCGTACGCCATGAACGCAACACCGCACGCACACGCTGCGGCGTGCTAGGCTCTCGAATCTGTTCTGGATCGGTCATGACGTGTGCAGCGGCCTAACATTTAGGTGAGCGACAGAGTGGGTTGATCTTCGTCGTCATAATGTTCGGGCGCGGAATTTGGATCGGGTCTTTCCCCTTGTCGAGCGGGCATTTCGGGAGTCGGCCGGGCGGTTCTGCGACAGCCAGTGCGACTTCCCAAAACCGCGCGGCGGTCCCCCGACCGCCGCGCGCGTGAGTTCGTCCTTCGTCATTTCAGCCCATGACGCTGAGGCAGCTCACGTCGCTCCACTGGCCGCATGGGATGTCGTTCTGCACGTAGATGGCTTTGTAATTCCACACCGCGCTCTGGCCGGGGGCGGGCAGGGCAAAGGTGTCGAGGTAGTCCGGCACCGTGTCGCGCGCGAGGAAGACG
Organism: Akkermansia sp.; assembly: GCA_043785945.1. Taxonomy (GTDB): domain Bacteria; phylum Verrucomicrobiota; class Verrucomicrobiia; order Limisphaerales; family SIBH01; genus JANNGC01. The sequence continues at coordinate 502 of JAYVWQ010000210.1, read as the reverse complement.
AAGGCGCCCGCGCCGCGATCCACGTAGAGGTCCACGCCCTGCATCCCGCTCTTGACCCATTTCACGCTCGGATGGCCGGCCTGGAGTTCGAGGGTGAGCACGGGTTTCATGGTGTTCAGGTCGATGAGGTCATCGGCCCCGATGATGCCGAGGTCTTGGCCGATGGCCGGGGTGTAGGCGGGGTGTTCCTTGATGCGCCGCACGATGGCGGCCATGCGTCCATAAATGTTCGGCAGCACCACGGTGGGGGGCGAGCCGGCCGAAGGCACGCCGGGCACCGCGCCGAGGGCGGGGATGCCGGTCTGGCCGTAGGCGGCGAGGGAACAGTAAGCCACCCAGTCGCTGGTCTTGGTCTTCATCTGGTTCTTGAAGTTGATGAGGTAGGTCATGAAGGCCAGGTCATTGCTGGCGGAAGTGGCATCGGCCAGGACGAAGCCCAGCACGGTGTAATAGGTGGCGGAGAACTTGGTGACGAAGTTGTTGAGCCAGGCGAGCTGGCCGT
>JAYVWQ010000209.1:0-3860 GCA_043785945.1 Akkermansia sp. | reverse complement strand
CAGAAGCAATGGACGTTTCATGGGCGCACTTTAGGGAAAGCGCGGCGTGGAGTCAAAGCAGGCTTGGCTAAATCCAGGCGCGGGAAAAGCGGTCGCTTGGGTGCCACTGTCGAGGGCTGGATGACTACTGCGGTCCCGGCAGTCCGGCCTTCTTGCGCAGCGCCTCCACATCAAGCTGCTCCAGATATTCGATGAGGTTTTTCCACAGTGGATGAAAACCAAAGTTCGCGCTGGTCATCTCCTTGATCGCTTCATCCTTGGGCCAGCCTTCCACGGTCATGCGGTAGATGGCGATCATCGTTCCGGTGCGGTCGGAGCCATGCAGGCAATGAACGAGAATCGGGCCGGCGTTGGTGTCGGTGACAAGTTTCAGGAAGCGCAGCACATCCTCGTCCTTCGCGTGCCAGGCGTTGATGCGGATGCGCTCGGTCCGGAGGGTCGTGGATTCCACTTCGTCCTTGTCCGAGTGGAAGTTGCGCAGGCTGAGCACGGTCTTGATGCCGAGCCGCTCGATGGACTTCATGCCTTCCGCCGTCGGTTGCGCGGAGCGGAAGAGGTTGGTGGTGACGCGATGCAGGTTGGGCACCCCAGGCTGCTCAAGCTTCGTGGCCCACGGGCGGTGGGCCTCGGCGGCGTGGGCGGCGAACCCGGCCAACGTGGCCGCGATGAGCAGGCTGACGAATCGCAGCAGTCGCGTCATGCAGCGGTTCACTCTTCGCGCTCCGCGAACTCGAAGCCCACCTTGCCCTTGCCTTCGAGGACGAGATGCGCGCTGAACGTCCGGCCGACCCGCGAGAGAAAGTTGTCGAGCAGGTCGGTCTTGCCGTCCTTGAGCAGCTTCTGCAATTGCACCACGTCGATGGGGCGGCCCGTCTTGATCTTCTCCACTTTGAACGTGCAACGCTTGATGTCGCGCTGCGAGTTCTCGCAGAGGTAGAGGTCGGTGCTCTGGAAAACTTTACCTTTGCACTTGGGACACACGCCGAGCGATTCTTGGCCGGTGAAATCAATCTTCACCACCGGGCCTTTCACCTTCTCGGGGAACTTCCGCACACGCGGCGGGAAGTCGAAACTCACCTTGCCGTCCTTGTAGATGAGGAATGCCTCGAACTTGCGGTTCGTCTTGTTCGACACGAAACCCTTGAGCAACTCCGTCTTGCCCTCGGCAAGCAGCTTCACGACCTGCGCGCGCTCGATGGGCTGCTGCAAAATGATCGCGCCCGTCTTGAAGTCGCAGGTCTTGTTCGGCCCGGTCGCCTTCTCGCAGACGTAATTCATCCCGTTCTCGAAGACGCGCGCGCCGCATTTCGGACACTTGCCGAGCGGCTCCTTGCCGGTGAAATCCACCGGGGCCGCCGGCGCTCCGTCGGCTCCCTCCTCCTCGTTGCCGAACTCGAACTTCACCTCGTTTGCCGGCGAAAGCTTGACCACGGCGGCAAACGGAAAACCCTTCTTGCTGCGGAAGCCCTGGAGCGGGCCAATCGTCTTCTCGACGATCAGTTGCTGCACTTCCTCCGGCTCGAACATGCGGCCGCCCAAAACTTTTCGGACGTAGAAGTCGCAGCTCTTGCACTTGAACTCGCGGAACTTCTCGTGAATCTCGTCGCCGCATTTCGGGCAGCGCACCATGAGCACGCCGAAGTCGCCGGGGATGGTGTCCTTGTCGTAGAGCTTGGCCTTGCGGACGATCTCCTCGGTGAAGCGTCGGATCTCCGTCATGAACTGGTCACGCGACAACTGCCCGCGCTCCATCTTCTTCAACTGAAATTCCCAGTCGCCCGTCATCTCGGGCTGGCGCAACTCTTTCACGCCGAGACCGTCGAGCAACTGCATGAGCGAGAATGCCTTCGCCGTCGCGACCAGATCGCGTCCGTTGCGATGGAGATAATCCTCCATGATCAACCCCTCGATGATCGCCGCGCGCGTGGCCGGCGTGCCGAGTCCGCGCTCGCTCATCGCCTCGCGCAATTCGTCGTCATCGACCAGCTTGCCCGCGCTTTCCATCGCGCCGAGCAGCGTGGCTTCCGAGTAACGCGCCGGCGGCTTGGTCGCGAGCTTCTTCACCTCCACGTCGGTCGTCTGCACGTTCTCGCTGGGCTGCACGGGGGCGAGCGTCGGTTGTTCACCATCGCCCTGCACTTCCTTGCCGTACACTTCCAGCCAGCCGGCTTTCACCAAAACTTTGCCCGTGCTCTTGAACGGCTCGCTTTCAACGCGCGTGATGCGTACCGTTTCCAGAAATTCCGCCGCCGGATAAAACACCGCGAGGAACCGCTTGGTCACCATGTCGAACAGCTTCTGCTCCGGCTCCGTCAGCCCCTTCGGCAAAACTCCGGTGGGAATGATGGCGAAGTGATCGCTGATCTTCGCGTTGTTGAAGATGCGCTTGTTCGGATGCACCCAGCCTTGCTTGAGAATTTTTTCCGCGAACGAACTGTAGCCCGCGAGGTCGCACAGCGAGTTGAGTGTTGTCTTCACCGTCGGGATGTAATCCTCCGGCAGCGCGCGCGCGTCCGTTCTCGGATAGGTCAGCACTTTGTGCTTTTCGTAGAGCGCCTGCGCCAAACCCAGTGTGTTCTTCGCCGAGAAGCCAAAACGTCCGTTCGCCTCACGCTGCAACGTGGTGAGGTCGTAGAGCAAATGCGGCATCTGCGTCGTGGGTTTGCTCTCCTCCGTGACAATGCCCGGCTTGCCGATGCAGCGTTGCTTGATCGCTTCAGCGATTTCGAGATGCCACAGCCGCAAGGCAGAACGAAGTTCATCACCCAGCGAACCATTAGCAACTTGAAGTCGTTTCTCTGCTTCGGGCAGTTCCAGTTTGAGATGGGCGATTAGGCGTTGGGCGCGCGCCGCTTCACTTTCTTCCTTTTTGAAGTTTTCATCGAACCAGCGCCCGACATACTCGCCACCTTGCGCCGCAAAAGTTCCATGTACCTCCGCGTAATCCCGCGAAAAAAACTTCCGAATCGTCGCCTCGCGATCCACCACAATGGCGAGCGTCGGCGTCTGCACGCGGCCCACGGTCGTCTTGTAGAAGCCGCCGGCCTTCGAGTTGAAGGCCGTCATGGCGCGCGTGCCGTTGATGCCCACCAGCCAGTCGGACTCCGAGCGCGAGCGTGACGCGTCATAGAGCGGCTGCATGGACTCGTCGCTGCGGAGTTTTTCAAAGCCCTCACGAATTGAGTTCGACGTCATCGACTGGAGCCAGAGCCGCTGCACGGACTGCTTGGCCTTCGTGTACTCCATGATGTTGCGGAAAATCAGTTCGCCCTCGCGCCCGGCGTCGCAGGCGTTGACCACGGAATCAATGTCCTTCCGCTTGAGCAGCTTCTGCAAAACTTTCAGCCGGCTGGCGCTGCGCTCGATGGGTTGCAGCCCGAAGTAGGGCGGCATGTGCGGCAGATGCGTGAAGGTCCAGCGCCCCTTCTTGACCTCGAATTCATCCGGGACAATCAGCTCCAGCAGATGCCCGACGGCGGAGGAGATGACGGCGTTCTCGCTCTCGAAAAACTCCTTGCTGGCGTCCTGCTTGAACCCGCCGAGCGCTTTGGCAATGTCGGCGGCGACCGACGGTTTTTCCGCGATGATGAGCGCTTTTCCCATGTTTTGCTGTGCTTGATTGAGGGCGGCGCGGGGCAGGGTTCGCATCTCACCAGACCTGTGACCTGCCTCGGTTCGCTCTCAACTTATTGGAACGGTCTGGTGTAAGTGCGGCGGAACGTGGAGGAAACTTGAAGCCAAGTCAACGATAGCGCGGGGCCGTGTCGGCGGGAGTTCAAAAGGGGATTTCTGCGCGAGTTCAAAAGGAGACAGAGTTTAGAGTGAGTATTTTCCGAGGATTTCTGGCCAGTGGTTGAGGG
>JAYVWQ010000208.1:0-8657 GCA_043785945.1 Akkermansia sp. | reverse complement strand
TTCCACGTCACCGCGTGCAATGAGGACGACGTGTGGAACGAAACGCCCATCTCGCTCGCGGTGATCGTGCGGCCCCCGTTCTGGCGGACTTGGTGGTTTTATGGCGCAACGGCGTTGAGCTTGTGCGCACTCGTGGCGGGCATCGTGCATTATCTCTCCACGCAGAAGCTCCAGCGCCAGCTCGCCATCTTGAAACAGCAGGAGGCGCTGGAAAAGGAACGCTCCCGGATCGCGCGGGACATTCACGATCAAGTCGGCGCGAGCCTCACCCAGGTCGCGCTGCTCGGTGAACTGGTGGAGACGGACAAGAATATGCCGGACGAAGTGCAGGCTCATGCCCAGCAGATTTCCCTGACCGCCCGCGAGACCACGCGCGCCCTCGACGAGATCGTCTGGACGGTCAATCCCTCGAACGACACGCTGGAGGGGTTGATCAATTACATCTGCAAACATGCGCAAGAATTTCTGGCCATCGCCGGGCTGCGCTACCGATTGGAAGTGCCGGAGGATCTGCCCGCCACGCCGATTTCGCCGGAGGTGCGGCACAATGTCTTTCTCGCCTCGAAGGAAGCGGTGACCAACATCGTGCGTCACGCCCAGGCCACCTCGGCTTGGGTGCGACTGCGGCTGGAGGCGACTTCCTTTACATTGGAAATCGAAGACAACGGTTGCGGCCTCGCCGACCCCGACGCGCCGTCCGTGCGCAACGGTTTGAGCAACATGCGCAAACGCATGGAGGACATCGGCGGCACCTTCAGTCTGACGCGCGGCGCGGAAGGCGGCGCGCTGGTGCGGCTGGTTGTGCCCATCACCAAGAGTCACTCCGCTCCGTCGGCGGGAACAAAATGAACTGGAATTAATCCCATGCCCACCAACGTCTCCATCGTCGAGGACAACGAACAATTGCGGAACACCCTGGCGCGCGTGCTCAATCGCGCCGAGGGATTTCGCTGTGTGAGTCACTACGGCAGCGCCGAGGCCGCGCTCGAAGGCTTGCCCAAGGACAAGCCTGAGGTCGTGCTCATGGACATCAATCTGCCCGGCCTAAACGGCGTGGAGTGTGTGCGCAAGCTCAAGCAGGTCGCGCCGCAAATCCAGATCGTCATGCTCACGGTCTATGAGGACACGGACAACATTTTCAACGCGCTGGCCGCGGGTGCTTCCGGCTACCTGCTCAAGCGCACCACCACGCCCGAGTTGCTCGACTCAATCCGCGAAGTGCTGCGCGGCGGTTCGCCCATGACGGCGCACATCGCGCGCAAGGTGGTGTTGTCCTTTCAAAAATCTGCCGCGAGCGTCGAGGCCACCGAAGACCTGTCGCCGCGCGAACGGGAGGTGCTCGACTGCCTGAGCCAGGGATTTCTTTACAAGGAAATCGCGGAGAAGCTGGGCATCAGCTACGAGACGGTCCACACCTACATCCGCCGCATCTACGAGAAGCTCCAGGTGCGAACCCGCACCGAGGCGGTGGCGAAATTTCTGCGGCGCTAAGACAACCCCCATGAAACTTAACTTGATCCTGCTCTCCCTGACTACCGCACTGGCGATGGCCCACTCCGCCACCGCTGGTACGATCACGCTCTTTGCCGGCGGCGGCCCGCGCGCCTCGGGACCGGCCACGGAATGTCGCCTGACCGATCCCTTTGGCACGGAATTTGATGCGCAGGGCAACGCTTTTATTTGCGAGATGACGAACAACCGCGTGCTCAAGGTGGACGCGCGCGGCCAACTCACCACGGTGGGCGGCACTGGGGAGAAAGGTTCAGGCGGTGACGGCGGACCGGCCACCGCTGCGCAGTTCAACGGCCTGCACAATCTGACCGTGGGTAAAAACGGCGATGTTTTTCTGGCCGATACTTGGAACTGGAAGATTCGCAGGCTCGACACGCGCGGCAACATCTCGACCTTTGCGGGCACAGGGAAGAAAGCCTTCGGTGGTGATGGCGGGCCGGCCCTGGCCGCTGACTTCGGCGGCATTCACTCCCTCGCCTTCGATGCGGCGCACGAAAATCTTTACCTGCTCGATCTCGACAACCGCCGCGTGCGCGCCATCCACCTCAAGACCGGGACGGTCCGCACCATCGCAGGCAATGGGGCGAAGGGCGTGCCCGCCGATGGCAGCGACGCCATCAGTTCACCGCTCATCGATCCGCGCGCCGTGGCGGTGGCGCGCAGCGGGGACGTTTATGTTTTGGAACGCAGCGGTCACGCGCTGCGGGTGGTGGACGTGAAAGGGAAAATCCGCACCGTCGTCGGCACCGGCCGACCGGGCGGCCTGACCGACGCCACGAACCCCCGCGAAGCCACGCTCAAAGGACCCAAGCACCTGTGCGTCGATGCGGAGGACAACGTGCTCATTGCCGACAGCGAGAATTCCGTCATCCGCAAATATCTGCCGCGCGAAAACAAACTCGTGCTCGTCGCCGGGACTGGGAAACAGGGCCGGGGCGCAGTCGGCGGCGACCCATTGAAGACGGCGTTAAATCATCCGCACGGCGTGAGCGTGGACGCGCGCGGGCGCATTTATATTTCTGACAGCTACAATGGGCGCGTGCTCAGGATGGAGTGAGCCGCTGCGGCCCGGCCGGGAAAAATCGTCGCGGGCGCCGTTCACGGCGGACGGCCGATGCAGCCGCCGCCGCGCACGATTCGTGGAGTCGCGGCCGGGCCGGTCGCGTATTCCACATGCAGGCGGCAACCAGAGAGAAATTTATGATTGGATACATCGTGACAGCCCTCATCGCTGCTTTTTCATCCCGAGTGGGTGCGTTTTCATCTGGTGGTGCAGCCGTGCGTCCTGTTTTTTTCTAGGAAATTAAATGTTTCCCCCGCACATTCCCGCCTTTGAATTTATGGACGTAAAGCTTCCGAATCTGGGTGAAGGCGCTGACAGCGGAACCGTGGTCGGCATTCTGGTGAAAGCCGGGGCGCTGGTCAAAAAGGGTCAGAACCTCATCGAGTTGGAGACGGGCAAGGCCGTGACGCCCATCCCGTCGCCCTCCGCCGGCACCGTCACCAGCATCCGCGTGAAGGAAGGCGACAAGCTTTCCGTCGGCGGTCTCATTCTCAGTCTGGAAGTGGCGGCCGGGGCCGCGCCCGCTGAGGCGTCTCCTGCGCCTGCCGTGGAGAAAAAGGCAGCCAAGCCGGCACTTCGCAAGGTTCAGACGGAATCTGAACCCGAGGACGGAAGCGAAGTTTCCACCGACGAAGCGGAACTCGTGAACGAGAATCCCGTCGCCTCGCCTTCCGTGCGGCGGGTCGCGCGGGAGATTGGATTGGATTTGCGGAGGGTGCGCGGCAGCGAAAGCGGCGGTCGCATCGTCTGGGAAGATGTGCGGAACTACATCGCCCGCCTCGAACGTGCCGCCGCCTCGAAGAAGACGGCCAAGCCCGGCGCTCCCGCCGCAGTCGTCGCTGCGCCGATTGATTTCTCGCAATGGGGTTCCATCTACAAGCGCCCCATCACGCCCATGCGCAAGGTCATCGCCCAGCGAATGACCGAGAGCCGGCAAATCATTCCCGAGGTCACGCAGTTCGACGAAGCGGACGTGACCGCACTGAATGACTTGCGAAAGAAATATGCCCCGGCCTACGAAGCCCAGGGAGCCAAGCTCACCCTCACCACCTTCACGCTCAAGGTTGTGGCGGCGGTGCTGAAGAAGCATCCCATCTTTAACGCCAGCTTCGATGAAGCGGCGAACGAGATCGTGTTCAAGGAGTATTACCATCTCGGCTTGGCCGTGGATACCGAGGGTGGACTGCTCGTGCCCGTCATCCGCGACGTGGACAAGAAGGACTTGGTGCAGCTCTCCAAAGACATCGTCGAAGTGGCGACCAAGGCGCGAGACCGCAAGCTCGGCATGGACGAGATGCGCGGCGGCACCTTTACCATTTCTAATCAAGGCGCCATCGGGGGCGGGCACTTCACCCCGATCATCAATCGCCCGGAAGTGGCCATCCTCGGTCTCGGCCGCAGCGTGCTCAAGCCGGTCGTGCGCGAGGGCAAAATTGAGGCGCGGCTGATGATGCCCATCGCCATCGCCTACGACCATCGCGCCATCGATGGCGGAGCGGCGGCGCGGTTCACCGTGGATTTGGTGAACGCGTTGCAGGGCATGAGCGAAGCGGACGTGAAGATTTAATTTCTGAAAAACATGGAAGCGACAAAGGCAGAGGTCATCGTTATTGGCGGCGGTCCGGGCGGCTATGCCGCCGCATTTTACGCCGCCGACAAGGGCAAGAAAGTCATGCTCGTAGAGCAGGACAAAAACCTCGGCGGCGTGTGCCTGAACCGTGGATGCATTCCCTCCAAGGCGTTGCTCAACGCCACGCACCACATCACGGCGGCGCGTGAGTCGGCCCATCGCGGCATCACCTTTGCCGAGCCGAAGATCGACCTCGACAAGCTGCGCGCGTGGAAAAGTTCTGTCGTTCAAAAGCTCGCGGGCGGCGTGTCAATGATTGCCCAGAAGCGCGGCGTGCAGGTGGTGCAGGGCCGCGGCTATTTCGAGGACGCGAAGACGCTGCGCGTGGAAACGGCGGAGGGGCAGAAGTTCTACAACTTTGAACAGGTCATCATCGCCGTCGGTTCCAAGCCCGCCATGCCCAAGGTGTTTGACCTCGGCAACCCGCGAATCATGACTTCGACGGGCGCGCTGGACATCGAGGACATTCCCGAAAAGCTGCTCGTCATCGGCGGCGGCTACATCGGCCTGGAACTTGGCACCGTCTATGCCACCCTCGGCAGCAAGGTCACGATCGTCGAAGCGCTGGATGCGATTCTCGCCGGAGCCGATCCCGATCTGGCCCGCCCCGTGGTCAAGTATGCTGAGAAAAATTTCAGCGAAGTCCGCCTCAAGACCAAGGTCGTGAAGATGGCCACGGTCGGCAAACAGATCAAAGTCACCACCGAGAAGGACGGCGCGCAGAAGGATGAACTGTTCGACCGCGTGCTCGTCTCTGTGGGCCGCGTGCCCAACGCCGAAGACCTCGGCCTGGAAAACGCCGGCATTGAGCGCGACGAAAAGGGCTTCATTAAAATTACGCCGCAGCAGCAGACCAATGTCCCCGGCGTTTATGCCATTGGCGACATCGCGGGCGGCTTGATGCTGGCGCACAAAGCTTCGCGCGAGGCGCGCGTGGCCGTGGAAAACATCCTCGGCGAATCGACTGTTTTTGAAAGCATCATTCCCGCCGTCGTGTTCACCGACCCGGAGATCGCCTGGTGCGGTTTGACCGAAGGCGAAGCGAAGGCCAAGGGCATCGAGGTCGAGGTGGCGAAGTTCCCGTGGGGCGCGTCCGGACGGGCCATCACCTACGACCGCGTGGATGGACTGACCAAGCTCATCATCGACCCGCAGACCGAACGCGTGCTGGGCGTCGGCATCGTCGGCCACGGCGCGGGAGAACTCATCGCGGAAGCCGTCGTCGCCATCGAAATGGGTGCGACCGTGGAAGACCTCGCGCTCTGCGTGCATCCGCATCCGACCCTGTCCGAGACGCTGATGGAAGCGGCGGAAGTTTTCTTCGGCACCTCGACGCACACCTTCACGCGCAAGAAGGCGGAGTAGCGTGCCGGCGGTTTGTAACCGGCGGGGAGCCTGACCCCAACCACCGGTGCATTGGAATGGCTGTCAGTGCCTACTCCCTCACCCCGGCCCTCTCCCCAAGGAGAGGGAGCCAAAATTTTCCGCCTCACGAACTTTTTGAACGCGTACATTCGCCGACAAACGGAATGAGATTCTCCCTCTCCCGGCGGGAGAGGGCCGGGGTGAGGGGGAACGCCACGCCATCGCTTCGCCCAATATCAAACTGAAGATAAGGAAAGCAGTCGCTATGGCTTCATTCTCGCAGGCGTGTTCGTCCGGCTGCTTCCCACCACCGCCTCCGGTTTGTAGAGTTCGCGGTTGCTCGCCTGAAACTCGGCCTTGAGCTTCACGCGGAAATTCGAGAGGTCCACCAGTTCCCAGCCGAGGAACTTCCACGCGCCGTCCGCTTTTCCGTCGTGTTCGAATCCCACGACGAGGTGGTGCGCGTCGTCGAGAATCTTGTTCGTGGGCTGCTTCGGCTCGTAATAAAAAGTCCGCAAAGTGCTGGCTCGGCTGCCGCGCTCGAAGAGCTTTGGATCGAGATACAAGATGCGTCCGCTTTTCTTGTCCACGAGCCGCAGGTCGGGATAGCCGGACCGCTGGTGCGCGCCAGACGCAAGCCGGGGAAAATCACAATCGAATCCCTCCACTGCGTTCAGCGCTTCTTTCACCGCGGTTTCGAAGAGCGCGCTCATCTCGTTGATGCGCCGCTTCTGCTGCGCCGCGTTTTCCGGCGTGTTCATTTTCAGGAGCACTACATCCAGAGCGCGACCGATTTTGGCGAGCAGTTCGGCATCGACCGCGTTGGTGTAATGGAGCGGAAGGACTTGTTTGCCTGTCGCAGCTTTCACGACATCAGCGAACGCAACCGAAGCCAAATCCTGCTCGCTCTGCATGAGCGTGCTGACCAGCGGTTGCAAATCGGCAGCGGAGGTAGCGAACGATGTGAAGGCGAACAGAGTGACGAGAAGGGTCGAGCGCATGGCGATACGGTTATGGCTTCGTTGCCTCTGGTTATTTTTCGAGCAAGGGCAGCAACCGCTCCAAGCCGTTCAGGTTCTCCCGCAAGCGGGCCTCGGCATCGAGGTCAGTGTGATTCAAGATGCCGATCGGCCCATGCCAGCGGCTGTCGCGGATGACCCGGAGCAGTTCCAAATCAAGATCGCCCTGGCCGACGGGCAGGATTTTCCGCCCCGACTTTTCGCCGTCGCGCGCCATGCCGTTGATGTTCAGCGCGTAGAGATGGGGCTTCATTTGCTGCAGAAGCGCGGGGAAGCGGCTTAGGTGTTCGTGCCCGTGATGCAGGTTATAGACGATGCCGACATTGGTGACGCCCGCCCCGCGCAGTTGGGCGATGATGGCGAGTTGGTTCTCCGGCTCGCCGAACCACGCGCCGTGATTGTAGAGCGCGACCGTGCAGTTGATTTTCCCCGCGGCCTCCGCGATGGCGCGGATGCGCCGGGCTTCATCCTCCACGCGGCCGGTTTGTTCCGCCGCTGATTTGACCGACGCTCCGCCACCCATGACCCAAAGCTGCGCGCGAATGTGATGCCGATCGAGCACGGCGAGGATGTTGCGCGCCTCGTCGTTCAAGGTGGTGGGGAACCACCAGGCAAGCAGTTGAATGTGATGCCGGGCCAGCGCCTCCAGTTCCGCGTCGAAGGTCGGGATGTGTTCCGCGCGATAGTCGTAGGCAAACATTTTGAAGCCGAGCTGCTCCATCAGGGCGGCGCGTTCCTCCGGCCCGCGCTTCTTTGCATCGAAAGGCACGATGCACCACGCGACCAGATTGGTGCGGGCAAACAGTTGGTAGCTCACAGGCGGCGCAGCCGCGCGCAAGGGCAGGGCGGCCAAGGTGAAAAGGACCAGCGCCGTCAGAATGGTTCGGATCGAATGAGCACGCATGAGATGGCTTGGATAGCGGAGCGGGCGAGGGAGGGCAAGCAATCGGCGCTTGGAGTAGTGCGGCAGTTTGGAAATCTCATGCTGTAGCGGCGCTCTGTGAGCGCCGTTTTCGGCGGTCACAGACCGCCGCTACAGGCAAACCATCTCATCACCTTGCTTGGAGTTTCTCTGGAGCTTGATGTTTGTTGTTTGGAGCTTTCTCCCCTCTCACTCCTTCATCACCGTGGGTGTGAACTCCTCGCCTTCCCTCGCAATCTGCACCCGCGTGCCAGACTTGGCCGTGATGCGCACGCCGGGCACGACGAGCGGCTTCGTGCCCGTCTCGATTTGCAGGGTGAACACTCCCTCGGGCACGGCCACGGTTTTCTTGCCGGTCGTGCCGCTCACCACCGTTGCGCCGGCCGCATCTTGGAGCGTGAAGGGCAGGGCGAGCGTGTCTTCAATGACTGAGCGTTCCATCGCGTCGCGAAGACCGGCTGCGCTGCCCGCATCGTAGAAGTTGCCGCCCGTCATCTCGGCGATGGTTTGCATCTGCTGCTTGCTCTCGCGATCGGCGAGGGCGAAGCCCACCACGTTGAGCCGGAACTTGAATCCGCTGGCGATCAATTCCTGCACCACCTGCACGGGATCGCCGCCCGCTTCCTCGCGTCCGTCGGTCACGAGCACCACGGTCTTGTCGCCCGGCACGTCCTTGAAATCCTGGGGCAACTGTTGCAGCGAGTAGGCGATGGGCGTGGTGCCGCGCGGTGCGAGGGCGTTGATGGTGGCCTTGAGCTTGGCTTTGTTCACGGGACCGAGCGGTTGGACGAGTTCGGAGTCGGTGCGCGCGGCGGGCTTCTGCGAATCAATGCGGTGCCCATACACGCGCAACGCCACGGTCTGACGATCGGGGAGCGAGTCGATGATTTGCGGCACGACCTGTTTCATCACCTCCATCTTGCGGCGCTGATCAATCTTCTCCCGCATGGAGCCGGACGCGTCGAAGATGAACTCCATCGGGGTGAGCGCGTTGGTCACGATGGTGCGCCCGGCCACGGCGTTGACCAGCAGCGAGCCGCTGCCGCTGTCGGGCTGGAGCGTGAATTGGTATTGCGAGACGGCTCCGAGTTCGCCGGAAATTTCCTCGTAAAGATTCTGCAACTGGTCGGCGTTCTCGGTGAAGAA
>JAYVWQ010000207.1:0-3545 GCA_043785945.1 Akkermansia sp. | reverse complement strand
CGCGCGCCGAAGCGCCGCCCGCCTGCGGAATGTCCTTTTGATGCGCGAACGGCGAGTGGTAGTCCGTGTTCCGCGCGAGGAAGTAGAGCTGCGATTCCTGCTTGGGAATCAGCGTCTTGGTCGAGGCGTAAATTCCGGAGAAGGTGTCATACTCGTTCGCCAGATTGAAGCTGCCGTTGTCGGCCAGCACCGGGCGGCTGGTGAAAGCATCCACCCAGCCGTGCTTGCCTTCGTAGCGCAGCTTCACCGCGTCGAACGTGCGCGGGATGTTCACCCAGTCGAGGGGACCAATCAGCCGCTCGTCGCCATAGGCCAGTTCCTGCCGCCCCGCTTTGAGCGTGAGCGGAAACTCCTTCGGATTTCCGATCGTGATGTAGCCCTGATACAGATCGAATTGATCCGCCTCGGGATTGGGATCGCGGTCGTCGCCGCTGCTCGAACTGTCGCGGCCCTCGGCATAGACGCCGAACCACGGCTGGGCATAACCAACGTGAACCTTCTCGCGCAGGAGCAGGTAATCATTGTGCGGTTCGCCGCCTTTGTCGCGGAAGTCGATGGCTCCCGGCACGCCGGGGACGGCGAAGTTCTCCTTCATCTCGTAGCGCGCGCGAACCTGGTCACCGAAGTCCCAAAGCTGAAAGCTGGTGGATTGCTGGCGCAGGTAGTCGTTGGCCAGCCCGGCACTGGGACCGGCTGGGGCCTTGGGTGCGGGTGTGGGCGTGGCGTAGGTGGCGTCGGCGGCGTGGGAACTAAACAGCGCAGTCGTCGCGGCCAGAACAAGGGCGCTGCCGGTGAGGAGTCGTTTTTGGTTTCGTTTCATAGTTTGGTTTTACGGAATCATTCGGACAAAAGCGTTTAATGGAACACCGTATTTTGCCGAACTCCGGCCTTGGGTTGAATCTCATGCCGCCACGCTGACGGGTTCTTCCTTGAGGTCAGCCTTGGCTTCCGCGTTCGGCGGCGTCGGTGGTTTAGGATTATGCGGCGTCTGGCCGCGATAGGCGTGGAGCTCCAGAAATTCGATCAGGTGCTCGCGCAGCTGGTAGTAGTCGGGATGCTCCATCACGGCCTTGCGCTCGCGCGGGCGTGGGAATTTCACCTCCAGCACATCGCCGACCTCGGCCTCGGGTCCGTTGGTCATCATCACGATGCGGTCGGAGAGGAAGAGCGCCTCGTCCACGTCATGCGTGACCATGAGCGCGGTCTTCTTGTCCTTGCGCCACAGTTCGATCAGCACCTGCTGCAGCTCGAAGCGCGTGAGCGAATCCAACATGCCGAACGGCTCGTCGAGCGGCAGCATTTTGGGTGAGAGCGCGAAAGCGCGGGCGATGCCCACGCGCTGCCTCATGCCCTGCGAAAGCTCGGCGGGCTTCTTGTGCATCGCGTCAGTGAGGCCGACCACGCTCAGGTAATATTCCACGATCTGCCGGCGCTCGTCTTTGCTCGCCGTGTAGAAAACCTGCTCCACGCCGAGCATCACGTTCTCGAACGCGGTCAGCCACGGCAGCAGACAGGGTGATTGAAAAACCACGCCGCGATCCGGTCCGGCTCCCACGAGTTCCTTGCCGGCGAGAATGATGCCGCCGCTGGTGATGTCGTTCAGCCCCGCGAGCATCGAGAGCACCGTCGATTTGCCGCAGCCCGAGTGTCCGATGAGCGTCACGAACTCGCCCTTCTGAATGGAGAGATTGAAATTCTTGACGATGATCGCCGGGCCTTTGGGCGAGTCGTAAACCTTCGTCAGGTCCGAGAGTTCAACGTAGGCGCTCATTCGACCTCCACGGTTTCACTTTTAACTTCACTGCGCCGCAGCGGCGTGGTGCGGCGGTTCAACACCGTGCGCGGGATGGTCAAATCCTCCGGCTCGATGTCGGGCAGCACGAGCTTCTTCGTCAGGGCCACCTTGCGCTCGCCCTTCGAGGCCAGCAGCCAGTCGATGATGTCGCGACGGAGCCGTTTGAAATGGTCGTCGTGATTCAGCCCCTTGCGGTCGCGCGGCCGCGGGATGTCCACGAGGAACGACGGCCCCAGGGTGGCATTCGGTCCCGCCGCCAGCGGAATGACGCGGTCGGCCAGCAGAATGGCCTCATCCGGATCATTCGTGACCAGCACGATGGTCTGGTTGTGCAGCGATTGAATGCGGGCGATTTCGTCCTGCAAGTTCGCGCGCGTGAGGGCGTCGAGCGCGCTCAACGGTTCGTCACACAACAGCACCTTCGGCGTCATGGCCAGGGCGCGGGCCACGCTCACCCGCTGCCTCATGCCGCCGGAAAGTTCGACGGGCCGCTTCTCGCGGGCGAGCGTGAGGCTGACCAGTTCGATGAACTTCTCGGTGTGCGCGACGCGCTCGGCATCCGACTTGTCCGCGAAGACCTGATCAACCGCCAGCTTCACGTTCTCAAAAACGGTCAGCCACGGGAGCAGCGAGTAATTTTGAAACACGATGCCGCGGTCGGGACCGGGGCCTTTCATTTCCGTTCCCTCCAACATCACGCTGCCCGAATCAGGCTTCGCCAGTCCCGCGAGCAGCGACATGAGCGTGGTCTTGCCCGCGCCCGAGTAACCCACGATGGCGACAAACTCCCCCTTCTCGATGGAGAGGTTGATGTCCCGCAGAATGGTCGTCCCCCCAAAGGACTTGCTGACGTTTGTTAATTCAAGAAAAGCCATGGTGCCTCACGCCAAGTCCGCCAAGGAATCAGATACCAAACGAGCCGGTGCCGGCTTTCTCCCTCTCCCCTCCACGGGGAGAGGGTCGGGGTGAGGGGTGATCACGCCAAGACGCTCTGGCCGCGAATCACGCCTCGAGACTAACCACCCCTCACCCTTAATCCCTCTCCCCGTTGAGGGGAGAGGGAGACTGGAGATATTGCGCCGAGAGCAGACATCGCGTTGCGAGGCAATCCCTTCCACCAGACCTGTGGCAACGCATCTGTCTCCGCCCTGGAGTTCTTGGCGTGAGATTTTCATTCAGGCGGTCTTAAATCTTTTCTCCACCACGCTCATCAAACGATCGAGGACGAACCCCACCAGCCCAATCGTGATGATGCAGAGGATGATGTGCTCGTAGATGAGCGAGTTGTATTCCTGCCAGAGAAAGCCGCCCACGCCGGGACGGCCGGTCAACATCTCCGCCGCCACGATCACGAGCCAGGCGATGCCGAGACTGAGTCGAAAGCCGGTGAACATGTAGGGCAGCGTGGCTGGGATAAGCACCTTGAAGAGCGTCTTGGTGCGCGAAAGCTTCAGCACCTTGGCCACGTTCAGGTAATCCTGCGGAATGGCCCGCACACCCACGGCGGTGTTCAAAACCGTAGGCCACATCGCGCAGACGGCGATGGTGAAGAGCGCCCCCAGTTCCGACGCCTGCTTGCCTGCCCCGATGAACAGCACCAGTCCGAGCGGAAGCCACGCGAGAGGCGAGACCGGGCGCAGAATCTGGATGATGGGATCAAACGTCTTGGTGAAGGTCTTCGACAGCCCGAGCATGAAGCCGATGGGCGTGCCGAGAATCAGCGCCAGCGCGTAGCCCTTGGCCACGAGCA
>JAYVWQ010000206.1:0-16487 GCA_043785945.1 Akkermansia sp. | reverse complement strand
GACGAGACAGGGTGGTGGAACAGGGGGAAGCCATGCGATGGAATCCAGCCCCGACCCGGCGGGACGCCGGGGGCACGTTGTCACGCCTGCCGGTTCTGCCGGAACTTGTCCAACGCCACGGCCAGCACGATGACGATGCCGATGATGATTTCCTGCACGTAGGTCTGCCAGCCCATTTGATTCGAGCCGTTGCGCAGCACGGCCATGATGAGCGCGCCGATCATGGAGCCGAGGATGCTGCCGGTGCCGCCGCTCAGGCTCGCGCCGCCAATGACCACCGCCGCGATGATGTCCAACTCCAGCCCGATGGCCACGGTGGGGTCGCCTTGGGTGAGTCGCGAGAGCTGCATCAGGCCCGCCGCGCCGAAAAGCAATCCGGCCAGCGAGTAGATGACGACCTTCTGCATTCGCACCCGGATGCCGCAGAGGCGCGACGTGGCTTCGTTCGAGCCGATGGCGAAAACGTAACGGCCGAAGATGGTTTGCCGAAGGACGATGGCCATGACCACGGCTAGCGCGATGGCGACCCACGCTCCGATGGGTAGCGGGAAGAATTTATACGGTTCGTCCAGTGCCATGATGGTGTTCACGGTCGCCTTCTCGTCGTAATTCACGGTCTGATTTTCGCCAAGCCACTTTGCGGCCCCACGCGCCACACCCATCATGCCCAGAGTGACGATGAAGGGCATCATGCGAAACCCGGCGATGAGCGAGCCATTGACCGCTCCGACCAGTCCGCCCGCCAGAATCGTCAGAGCGATGACGGCCGGCGTGCTCCAAGGCTGGGGCATTGAAAGCAGCTTGGCTCCCACCACGCTGGTCAGCGCCACGATGGAGCCGACGCTCAGATCAATGCCGCCGCTCACAATGATGAGCGTCATGCCCAGCGCTCCGAGGGCGACGATGACGGTCTGAGTGATGATGATTTTGAAATTGCCCCCAGTGAGAAACACCGCGCGCACCTCGGGCTTGACGCAGAAGACCGCGATGACGAAAGCGAGGCCGAGGAAAGGGCCGAGCAGGGTGAAGAGCTGGCGGAAAGTGGGGCGCGTCATGGGGTGGGGAATTGAGGATTGAGGATTTTTGATTGGGGATTGGGGATTGCCGAGGTCGCGGGCGGGCGCGTTCGGCTCTTGCCTTGGGCGGTGGCCACGGACGATGAGAGTATGCGGCAAAGCTGTTCGCTCTCGTCGATCAGCGGTGACATGCGCTTTATTGGCAGCATCCCGAGCTTGCTGATGAAACGCAGCCAGCCTCGCGTCTCTCGCATCTCTTTCCAAGCGATGGACAGTTTATGAATGAAGTCAGCCCGGCTCTCGGCGGCGATTGTTTCGTCATAATTCGGAGCGCTGGAAGTTCCGCAGCGGCAGAGTTGGCCGGCGATGTGCCTTCCCATTCGAGTGTCCGGCAATGCATCCACGACCTTTGCGATGCGCGCGGCAAATTCCCACAATCGCTCGGAAAGTTCTTCAGGTGTCATACGCGCAATTCTTTAATCCCCAATCCCCAATCAAAAATCCTCAATCCTCAATCTTCAATTCCGAATCCGCCCCGGTTCCCACCGCCGCCGCAATAATCCCGTGTTCCGTCCATTCGCTCACGGGCTTCGCCGCACTCAGCACTCCGCGACACATCACGGCGATGGTGTCGCAGACGCCGAGCAGTTCGGGAAGATAGGAGCTGACGAAGACGACGGATTTGCCCTGCGCGGCGAGTTCGCCCATGAGCCGGTAAATCTGCGCCTTGCTCCCGACGTCGATGCCGCGCGTCGGTTCATCGAGGAGAAAAATCTGCGCCTCGTGATGGAGCAGGCGACCAATGGCAATCTTTTGCTGGTTGCCGCCGGAGAGTTCGGAAATGGGCTGCGCGGCGTCGCGGGCGCGGACTTGCAGTTTCTCCATCCACTCCTGCGTGGTGCGCTGCTGACGTGCGGCGCTCACGAAACCCGCCGTGGCCACGGGCGAGAAGCGCGTGATGGTGAGGTTGTCGGCGAGGGAGCGGTTCAGCATCAAGCCTTCCTCTTTGCGGTTCTCGCTGAGCAGTCCAATGCCCTCGCCAAGCCGCGTGGTCGGAGTGGCGTGCGTGCGTTCCTGTCCGCTCACCACCACCACTCCGTCGCGAATCCGATCCAGTCCGAAGAGCGCGCGCAATGTTTCCGTACGTCCCGCGCCCACGAGGCCGGCGAGGCCGAGGATTTCCCCGGCGCGCAAGGTGAAGCTCACTGACTGCGGCTTGTGTGTCCCGGAAAGGCTCTGCACTTCGAGCACGGCCGCGCCGAGTTGATGCGGCGTGCGCGGATAAATCTCCGTCAGGTCGCGGCCCACCATCAGCCGGATAATTTCCGGGAGCTTGACCGTAACCATGTCGCCCGTGCCGACGCTCTCGCCATCGCGCAGCACGGTGTAATGCTGGCAAAGGCGCTGGCACTCTTCGAGAAAGTGGCTGATGTAAATCACGCTCACGCCCCGCGCGCGCAACCGGTTGATCACCTGGAACAAGTTTTCGGCGTCCACCTGCGAGAGGCTGCTCGTCGGCTCGTCCATCACCAGCACCTTCGGCTCGCCGATCAGGGCGCGGGCAATTTCCACGATCTGTTTCTGCGCGACGGAGAGCGTGGCGACGGGCGCGGTGAGCGGAATGCTTTCGCTCTGCAATTCCGCCAGCGCGCGCCGGGCGAGGTCGTGGCGTTTGGAGCGGTTCAGCCAGCCGAGCGTGGAGGGTTCTGCGCCGAGCAGGATGTTTTCCTCCACGCTCAGATGCGGCGCGAGGGTCAGCTCCTGATAAATCATCGCGATGCCGCAGCGCCGCGCGTGATGCGGGTTCTCCGGCTTGAACGGCTGGCCATCAATGGCGATGGTGCCGGAGTCCGCGCGATACGCGCCGCTGAGAATTTTCATCAGCGTGCTCTTGCCCGCGCCATTCTCGCCGATGAGCGCGTGGACTTCGCCGGGCTCCACGGCGAAGGAGACATTTTTCAGCGCGCGCGTGGCTCCGAAAGCCTTTTGCACGCCGGACATTTGGAGACGGGGCGTCACTTCAAATACTCATCCAACGGCGGCTTCACCAGCTTCGCCATCTCCGGGTCGGTGATGTTTTCCTTCGTGATGAGAAACACCCCGGTGTCGATCTTCGCCGGGACCTTCTTGCCTTGGAGATGATCCACCATCGTCATTACGCAGTCGTAGCCCATGCGGAGCGGGTTTTGCACGACGAGGCCCTGCACATCGCCCTTCTTCAGCGCCTCCACGGCGGCGGTGCCGACATCGAAGCCGACCAACTTCACCGTGCCGCCCGCGCGCCCGATGTTTCGCAGCGCCATGTTCATGCCGACGGTCAGCGTCTCATTGACGCAGAAAATGCCGTCCACGTTCTTGCCGTGGCGATTCAAGAGGTTCTGCGAGACTTGATAAGCCGACTCACGCGTGGCCCCTCCGTACTGGTCGCTGGAAATCAACTTCAAGTCGGGAAACTTTGCCTTCACCGTGTCTAGGAAACCCGCTTCGCGCTCCTCGGTCGCCGCCGAACCGACGGCGTAGCGCAGGAGGATGATGTTGCCCTTGCCGCCGAGGAGCTTGCCCAGATGCTCTGCGCCGAGCACGCCGCCTTTGTAATTGTCCGTGGCGATGTAGCTGATGGGCTTGTCCGACTTCACGGCGGAATCAAACACGATGATGGGGATGCCCGCGCGGGTGGCGGTGTTGATGGGCGGCACGAGCGCCTTCGAGTCGAGCGGCGCGATGGCGATGCCGCTGACCTTGCGCGCGATGAGGTTTTCCACGACACGAATCTGGTAATCACGGTCATCCTCGCGCAACGGAGCCTGCCACATCACTTCCACCTTTACGCCCTTGGCTTCCAGTTCGCGCTGGGCCTTGATCGCGCCCGCGTGGACGGTTTTCCAATGCTCGTGCGTCGAGCCTTTGGGGATGAGGGCGACAGTGTAAGTGTCGGCGGCGAAAACGGACAACGCAGACAGCAGCGCGCCGGTGGCGAGAATTCTGAGTGGCTTCATGCGCGCGAGCCTAGGGAAGGATGCGGCGCAGGTTCAATCTTCATTCGCTTTCTCAGCCGCCGCGCGAGTAAGAGGAGACCACGGGGAGAAGCGGGAACCTTAAACAGTTTCCCGCCAAGTCTGGATCATTCGCACTTGCTCGGGTGTTTGTGGAGACGGCCAGTCTTCGTCCATGGAACTTCGCAACTCGGCGATGCGATCCAGGACCCCGTGGTCGGTCTCCAGGCCATGCCGCTTGAGGTAACAGCCGACGACTGTGCCGGTGCGCCCGATGCCGGCGAGGCAGTGAACGTAGACGGGATTTTTATCCGCCAGCGAACGATCAATGACCGCGAGGATGCAGCGCATGGTCGCGGCGGAGGGGACACCACGATCCCGAATTGGAACCGTCACTTGCGTGATTTCGAGCTGGCGTGCGTCGGCCAGTTCGCTCAACAGCCGGCGGTAGCCGAAGATCACGCCGCCGTCCTCGCCCAAATCCCGAGGCTCGGTCAAATCAATGAATGTCCTGATGCCCGCGTCCAGAAGCGCAGCCAGCTTCAGGCGGAACTCCTCGGCGTCCAACTCGGCGGGATGTTCTCCCGCGAGGAACTGTGCGGGCAGAACCCAGTAGCTGTTGGGAAACGGCACGGGCAGCGGTGAGTTGGTCATCTGATGAGAATGGGTGAATCAACGAGCGGGCGTGCTCGCTCATTTCAAATACTTCTCCAACGGCGGATAGAGCAACTCCTTCATCTCCGGCGATTCCATGTTCTCGGGGGTGACGACATAGACGCCGGTGTCGATGCGCGGCTCAACCTTCCGACCTTGCAAGTGATCGATCAGGGTCATCACGCCGAGGTAGCCCATGCGGACGGGGTTTTGCACGACGATGCCCTGCACGTCGCCCTTCTTCATGGCTTCGACGGTCTGGGAGCCGGCGTCGAAGCCCACGACCTTCACCACGCCGCCCGCCCGGCCCACGTTGCGGAGGGCCATGACGATGCCGACGGCCACCGGCTCGCACGGGCCGAAGATGCCGTGGGCTTCCTTGCCGTACCGGTTGAGGACGTTCTGCGCGGCCTGATAACAAATCTCCCGCGTCGCCCCGCCGCGCTGATCGCTGGAGATGACTTTGAGGTCGGGAAATTTTTTCACGGCCTCAAGGAAGCCGGCCTCGCGCTCTTCGGTGCTGGCGGAGCCGACCTGGTAGCGCAGGAGAATCACGTTGCCCTTGCCGCCGAGCAGCTGGCCCATCTGCTCACCCGCGAGCTGGCCACCCTTG
Source organism: Akkermansia sp. (assembly GCA_043785945.1). GTDB lineage: Bacteria > Verrucomicrobiota > Verrucomicrobiia > Limisphaerales > SIBH01 > JANNGC01. The sequence goes on along the minus strand of JAYVWQ010000206.1, from coordinate 11,211 downwards.
TAGTTGTCGGTGGAAACAAAGCTGACGTATTTGTCCGTCTTCAACCCCGAGTCAATGATCACGACCGGCACCTTGGCCCGGGCGGCGGTGTTGACGGGCGGGACGAGGGCTTTGGAATCGAGCGGTGCGAGCACGATGCCGCTGACGCGCCGACTGATGAAGTTTTCGACGACTTGAATCTGCTGGTCGCGGTCGTCCTCGCGCAGCGGGCCTTTCCAGATGATTTCCACCGTGGTGCCTTTCGCCGCCAGTTCTTGCTGGGCTTTGATGGCCCCGGCGTTGATCGATTTCCAGAACTCGTGCGTGGTGCCTTTGGGAATGACGGCAATGGTGAAGCGGTCGGCGGCGGTGGTGATGAAAGCAGCGAGGCACAAGGCACCCGTGGCGAGAACGGCGAGTGGTTTCATGGCTGGAACGTAACGAGTCGCGCGCCCCGGGTTCAACGCATTGTTCGTAGCCGCTTTCCGAGACCGGTCACATTCAAAACACCTCCGCCCTCGACTGAATGTCGATCGTCTGTTCAAAGTCCAACCATGCACTCAATCAAAGCCATGAAACGCCGCCTTCCCATTCTCCTGACCCTCGCTCTGCTGGCCGTCGTGCCCTGCGGGCGGAGCGCGGACCCAAATAAATTTGCCCTGCCCGCTGCGCCGCCGACTGCCGCCAAGCGCGTTGAGGTGGAGGAATTCGACAAGCTGCGGCAGAACAAAGCCAACGTGGTGCTCGACGTGCGGACGGAGAAGGAGTTCAAGGCGGGGCACATTCCCGGGGCGACGAACATCAATGTGCTGGCCCCGGATTTCGCCGAGAAGACGGCCAAGCTGGACAAGAGCAAAACGTATCTGGTGCATTGCGCCGCAGGCGGCCGGAGCGCGCGGGCGGGGGCGAAGCTGACGGAGGCGGGGTTCACCAATCTGTTTGACCTCGCGCCGGGATTCAAAGGCTGGGAGAAGGCGGGCAAGCCGGTGGAGAAATAAGTTTCCAACACCGAACGCGCTATGATTGCTCGCCGGAAATTCTTGCAGCGCACCGCGGGCGCGGCGGCGCTCGCGGGCCTCGGGGACCTCGCGTTCCTCGCGCAACTGCCCCGCGTCTCCGCCGCCGAGGCGAAGCTGCCCGCGAAGCTCGTGCAGTTTCATCCCGACATCGAGCCGCTAGTGCGCCTGTTGGAGAACACGCCGCGTGATCGGGTGCTCGAAGAAGTTGCCGCCAAGATCAAACGCGGCACCACCTATCGCGAAGTGCTCACCGCGCTGCAACTGGCGGGCGTGCGGAACATCCAGCCGCGTCCGGTCGGCTTCAAATTTCACGCCGTGCTGGTCGTCAACTCGGCGCACCTCGCCGCCCTCGCTTCGCCGGACACGGATCGCTGGCTGCCGATCTTCTGGGCCATTGATGCGTTCAAATCCTCGCAGGCGCAGGACGTGCAGCAAGGCGATTGGACGATGAGCGCGGTGGATGAAGCCGCCGTGCCCAAGAGCGGGAAGGCGCGTCAGGCGCTCATCAATGCCCTGGAAAATTGGGACGAAGCGGCGGCGGACGCGGCCGTCGTCGGGATGTATCGCACGGCGGGCGCGGACGAGATTTACGAAATTCTCTGCCGCTACGGGGCGCGCGATTTTCGCGAGCTGGGTCACAAGGAGATTTACACCGCCAACAGTTTTCGCTGCCTCGAAACCATCGGCTGGCAGCACGGCGAGCCGATTCTGCGCTCGCTCGTCTTCGCCATGCTCGACCGCGTGGGCGCGAAGGAGAATCCGTCGAAGGCCGATTTGCCCGCCGACCGTCCGTATCGCCGCAATGTGGAGCGCGTGAAAGAAATCCGCGCCGGCTGGCTCGACGGCCAAGCCGACGCCGACGCGACGCGCGAAATGCTCGCGGTCATCCGCGCCGGCTCGGCCAACGACACGAGCGCGAAGGTCGTGGAGCTGCTGAACAAGGGCGTCGCCCCGCGGTCGCTGTGGGATGCGCTGTTCGACGGGGCAGGGGAATTGTTGATGCGCCAGCCGGGTATCGCGGCCATTCACGCGACGACCTTCACGAACGCGTGTCATTATTCGTTTCAGCACACGCGCGACGAAGAGACGCGCAAGCTGCTGCTTCTCCAAAACGCCGCCTTCCTCCCGCTCTATCGCGGTGGCCAGGATGATGGCCATCACATCGACACGCTGGAGCCAATCGCGCTGAAGGAATCCGGCGCGGGCGCGGTGGAAGAAATTTTCGCCGACGTGAGCGGCGACAAGGCGAGCAAGCTGCGCGCGGCGGGAAAGATTCTCAGCTACTTGAGAGACCATCCCGACCCGAAGCCGCTGGCCGATGCTGCGCGCCGTTTGATTTTTTTGAAGGGCCGCGACTCGCACGACTACAAGTTCAGTTCCGCCGTGCTGGAGGATTACGCGTTCATGGCTCCGCCATGGCGTAACCGATTTCTCGCCGCGAGTGTCTTCAACCTGAAAGGCTCCGGCGACAAGGACAACGAACTCGTCCAGCGCACGCGGGCGGCGCTGAACACTTAAAAAACTATGATTGGAAAATATATCACCCTGCTGGGCGGTCTGATGGCGGTGGCAAACTTCGGGGAAGCCGCCCCTGCGAATCAAAACTGGGGTCAGTGGCGCGGACCGAACGCTGACGGCACCGCCCCGAATGGCAATCCCCCAACCGAGTGGAGCGAATCCAAAAACGTGAAGTGGAAGGTGGCGATCCCCGGTGAAGGCAACGCTACGCCCATCGTCTGGGACAACCTCGTCTTCGTGCAGACTGCCATCCCCGTGGCGAAGAAGCCCGAGGCCAAATTGAATTTGAACATTGCGCCCCAGTTTGCGGGCTTGCCGCAACAGCCGCCCCCGGGTCGGGCGGACGGCCAGCCACCGCGCCGGCCGGGTGGTCCCGGGGGCGGGCAGGGTGGAGGACGCCCCGGCGGCGGTTTCGGTGGTGGCGGTGCGCCGACCACACCTTTCCAATTCACCATGCTCGCGCTGGATCGCGCGACGGGCAAAACCGTGTGGCAGAAAATGCTGCGTGAGGAATTGCCGCACGAGGGTCATCACGGTGACGGCTCGTTCGCCTCGGCTTCTCCGATCACGGATGGCGAGACGCTGTTCGCCTACTTTGGTTCCCGTGGCCTGCACGCGCTCGACTTGAAGGGCAACGTGAAGTGGCAGAAAGACCTCGGCAAAGCGCGCATGAAAAATGCGTTTGGGGAAGGCAGTTCGCCCGCGTTGCATGGCAATGTCCTGGTCGTGAACTGGGACCACGAGGGCGAAGATTTCATCGTGGCCTTCGACAAAAATTCCGGGAAAGAACTTTGGCGGCAGCCGCGTGACGAGGACACGACGTGGAGCACACCGCTCATCGTCCAGTCCGGCGGCACGGCCCAAGTCATCGTCAACGCCACGAAGAAAGTCCGCAGTTACGATCTCACCACCGGCAAAGAGGTGTGGTCGGTCGGCCCGTTGACTGCGAACACGATCCCCACCGCCGTGTCGGGCCAGGGCCTGGTGTATTCGATGGCGGGCTTTCGCGGTGCCGCGCTCTTTGCGGTGAAACTCGGCCAGACCGGCGACCTCACCGGCACCGACGCCATCGCGTGGTCACGCAACAAGGACACGCCCTACGTGCCCTCGCCGCTGCTCTACGATGACCGGCTCTATTTCTTCAAGGGCAACGAAGCCACGCTCACCATTCTCGACGCCAAGAGCGGCACGGCATTGGTTGAAGCCGAGCGTCTCGAAGGAATGCGCGGTGCCTATGCCTCGCCCGTCGGCGCGGCGGGTCGCGTCTATCTCCTCGGCCGCGACGGCGGCGCGCTCGTCCTGAAGAAAGGCGACAAGGCCGAAGTGCTGGCGACCAACAAGCTTGATGACCGCTTCGATGCCTCGCCCGCCATCGCGGGCAATCAGCTCTTCCTGCGGGGCAAGCGGAACCTCTACTGCATCGCACCCACGGAGCAGGCGGAGACGAAGTGAGTTTCACCAACGAGCCGGTTTTTTTACCCAAGCCAAATGAACACCCGAACTCTCGCCCTCTTGCTGGCCACCGCCTGGACCAGTGGTCTGACGCAGGCCGCTGACACCACCAACACCGCGCCGCGTCGCTTCCCCGCCCCGCAGCCCGTCTCGCCGGAGGTGTCGGCTGACCGCACCGTCACCTTCCGCGTGCGCGCACCCAACGCAACGAACGTCACCGTGTCGAGCGAATGGCCGGGCGCAAAGGCCATGACCAAGGACGACGCGGGCAACTGGAGCGTCACGGTGGGGCCGCTCGCGCCGGAGCTGTACAGCTACAGCTTTTCCATTGATGGATTTCAGACGCTTGATCCGGGCAACCCCGCCGTGAAGCCGGGCCGCTCGCCGCGCAGCAGCATGGTCGAGGTGCCGGGGAATCCGCCGCTGGCGCACGAATGGAACGCCGCCATCTCGCACGGCAAAGTCAGCGTCCATGCGTATCAGTCCAAGTCGCTGGGCCAGCGCCGCTCGCTGCATGTGTACACGCCGCCGGGCTACGATCAGTCGAGCAAGAAACTGCCGGTGATGTATCTGCTGCACGGCTCCGGCGACAACGACGGGACGTGGTCCGTGCTGGGCCGGGCGAATGTGATTCTCGACAACCTGATTGCGGCGAAGAAAGCCAAGCCCATGATCGTGGTGATGACCGACGGCCATCCCTACATCTCGCCGCCGGGCGTGAGTCCGACCAACGCCACCGAACGCGGACGCAACACGAAAACCTACGAGCGTGATCTTATCGAGGACGTGATGCCCTTCGTGGAGGCGAACTACCGCACGATCAACAAACGCGAAAGCCGCGCCATCATCGGCCTGTCGATGGGTGGCGGACAGTCGCTGCATGTAGGGTTGAACCATCTCGACCGTTTCGCGTGGGTTGGCGGCATGAGCGCGTCGGTGCCGGCTGCGGATGATGTTTTCACCGCGTTGAACGACTCCAAGGACACGAACAAGAAATTGAAGACGCTTTGGATCGCGATTGGCAAAGATGACTTCCTGCTCTCGCGCAACCAGACTTTCCACGAAGTGCTCACGGCCAAAGGCATCGCGCACACTTACAAGATAACCGAGGGCAATCATAGCTGGCCGGTGTGGCGGAAGTATCTGGCTGAGTTTGCACCGATGATTTTCTGATGAACTGCGTGAGCATTGGAGAGTTGTTCAGGCATGGGCCGCGAAATAGCATGGGCAACTCAGCCACAAAACGTCCTTGTTGCCCTGTGCCAAAAACATAGACTTACTGAATGAATCAGAGGAACCCGCACTCACCCCTGGTCGCCGCGCCAAAAGGCGGATCACTGTCCCGTCAGTCTTTCTCGCAAACAGTCGCGCGTGTATTGTGGGTGACCATGCTTTCCACGCTTGCGGTCAATGCTGCCATTGGCCAGAGCTGTGTGACGCTGGCGTTTTCGAATCTCGTGAGTTGGTGGAAGGGCGAGGGCGATGCTAAGGATTTGGTGGGCGGCAATCGCGGGCAACTACAGGGCGGAGTTACTTTCGCCCCCGGCAAGGTAGGGCAGGCATTTCAGTTCGATGGAATTGATGACTTCATCCAGCTTCCCGATAATTTCTTTCCGTTCCCGACCAGCGGCAGTGGCAATGCGGAGTTCACGTTTGAGTTGTGGTTCAGCACAACGTCCGGTGGCGTCATCATCGGTCAGCACCTCAATGGGCCGTTCGATCCAACGAGCGGGTCCGTGCCGGGAATTTTTGTCGGCACCGACGGCCTGCTGTATGTCGAAATGTTTGGGGCTGGGGCGGTTGATCAAATCGTCAGCGCTTTGGCCGTGAACGATGGGACGTTTCACCACGCAGCGGTGGCTTACGACGGGACATCGGAGACCGTCTATTTGGATGGCGCGTGGGTGGATAGCAAGCCGCGCACACAGCAAAGCTACGGCCCTGTTTACCAATACACACTGGGGGCCGGCAACACCCAGGGCCGGGCCGCTGGCAATAGTGGATGGTTCCTGTTCGAAGGTTTGCTGGATGAGGTGTCGCTGCACAACCGCGCGCTCAACGCCGGTGAAGTCACAAACATTTACAACGCCGGCAGCCTGGGCAAATGCACACCCACCCGGCTCTGCACGCGCTCCTTCACCACGGACGCCGATTTCGACGAAGGCACGGTGCATAACCTCAACCACAACCCCAACCACAATCAGCTTCAGCTCAATTCGACCAGCCCGCTGCGTCCCTACGTCAACATCGCCTGTTCCTCTCGCGGCAGCATTGTGCGGATTGATGTGAACACGGGTGCGATCGTGGGTGAGTATCGTACAGCACCTGACGGCATGGGCCGAAATCCCTCCCGGACCACTGTGGACAAATTCGGCAACGCCTGGGTGGCCAATCGTGACGAAGGGGGATTTTCGGGCGGCCAAAACAAAGGCTCAGTGGCGCGCATTGCACTGGTCGTCGGCGGCACGCGTGGCAACAAGGATGAAAACGGGAACTTCACGCCCAACCCGAACGGTTCGTATTTGCAACCGCCGTTCACCTATAGCAGCGTGGCCGTGACGAATCTGGATCGTGACGGTGATGGTCTGATTAGAACCTCGCATGGACTTGGCGATATCCTGACCTGGACGAACACCGCCGGCGCGGACACCGATGGCGGAGTCTCGACTGCCGAGGATGAATTGATCATCACCTACACGCGTGTGACCGGCACGGGAGCCCGCACGATCGCAATCGACGCCAACAACGACGTGTGGGTTGGCGGCAATGGGGATTCTGATCACGAGAAACTCGATGGCACTACAGGCCAACCTATTCCCGGCACGCAGTTCAATCTGGGGTGCGGTGGTTACGGCGGCCTCGTGGACGGCAATGGCGTGCTCTGGTCGGCCCGCAGCGGCGGCGGACTGTTGCGTTACAACACAATCGCGATGACCGGTGCGTGCCTAGGCAACTCGCGTGGCGATTACGGACTCGGCATCGATCCGCAGACGGGACACATCTGGCACACGCATTTGTCTGGGAACGCCGTGACCGAACTGGATGAGACGGGAAACCTCCTGCACGTGTATCAGCACGGTCACGACAACGCCCAGGGAGTCGCGGTGGACGACCGCGGCAACGTCTGGATTGCGCACTCGATTTTGGGATCCACTACAGTTGGTCACCTGCGCACGGACGGCACGTTCGTCGGCAACGTCACTTTGCCCGGCGGCAACGGACCAACGGGCGTAGCGATTGACATCAACGGCAAGGTTTGGGTGGCCAACGCCAATTCCGACAACGCGATGCGCATTGATCCAGATGCAGGCCCAATTGGCGGCGGCGGCTTTCACGTCGGCGCGGTTGATATGGTGGTCGATCTGGAACCCGGCGCCGGCCCCTACAATTACAGCGACATGACCGGATTCGTTGAATTGGGATCAACCGCTGCGCGCGGCAATTGGACGGTGACTCACGACAGTCGCCTGGCCGGCACGCAATGGGACAAGATTTCCTGGACGAGCACTGAACCCACGGGCACTCACCTCGTGATCGAAGCGCGCGCGGCGGATACTCTTGCTGCCTTGGCGACGCAGACGTACAAGCCGTTTCCCAACGGAGTTTCCGCGTGCGGGCTGGCCGTCAATGGACGCTTCCTCGAAGTTCGCGCCAACTTTTCTCGCGACCTCGGCGTCACGAACACACCCGTCCTCAACGATCTTTCCGTGGAGTGCTTCGCCGGAATCGCGCCCGGCACGCTGCAATTCAGCGCCGCGAATTACAAAGTCAACGAGGACGGCGGCGCGGTGACGGTGACGGTCACACGCGCTTGCGGCAGCACGGGGGCGGTGACAGTCCATTATTCCGCGACCAACGGCACGGCCCTCGCCCCGGATGATTACAGCGCTGTGTCGGGCACTTTCGTTTTCGCAGACGGAGAACTGAGCAAGACTTTCACGATTCCCATCCTCGATGACGGGCTGTATGAAAACGACGAAACCATCGCGCTCACTCTGAGCAGTTCCACGGGAGGCGCGACATTGGGAACTCCGAGCGCCGCCGCCGTAACCATTCAGGACAATGAGAACCCGCCCAGTCTCGCCATCACCTCGATCAGCGTGGGCGAAGGCAAATCGGCTGCAACGCCCGTCTTTTTTGACGTGAGCTTGTCGGTGCCCAGCGGTCGAACTACGACGGTAGAATTCGCAACGACGGATCTCACTGCCATTGCCGGTGAAGATTACGTGGCGACCAACGGCACCCTCGTCTTCGCGCCCGGTGAAACCTTGAAATACATCACCGTCCAAATCATCGGCGACACTGTGCCCGAGCCGGACGAAACGTTTCAGGTGAATTTGTCAAATGCCACCAATGCGATGATTGCCGTCAGTGCGGGCACCTGCACGATCATCGGTAATGACGATCCCGATCAAGCGCCCCTCCTGGCTATGCAGCGCGTGACCATGAACGATTCGGGTGGGAATACCAACGGCGTTGCCGAGCCGGGCGAGAACATCGTCCTCCGTGTTGTTCTTGCGAACACAGGACCAGTCGCTGCTACAGGGCTGGACGCGAAACTTGCTACCACGACACCCGGAGTCAGCATCACACACAACAACTCGGGCTATGGAAACATTCCAATCCTTGGCAGCCGCACCAACACAGTGGCATTTCAGTTCTTCGTCGATGGCTCGGTCCCGTGCGGCACGCCGATCGATCTGACGCTGACGGTGACGAATAATGCGGGAGCGACCAACTTTTCGTTTCAAATCGTTCTTGGATTCGCGCAAGTGTTCTACGACAACACGGAATCAGGTCCTGCCAACTGGTCACATTCCGCGCCGACCGGATTAGATACGTGGGCGATCTTGGCGGACCTCAACGCCGTCACACCGTTCCGTGCCTGGCATTCCGAAGACGTGGACACGATTAGTGACCAGCGCCTTGTGCTGAATCCGATCACGGTTCCTCTCGGCAGCAACCAACGGCTGCGATTCTGGCACACGTACGCGTTCGAACGAGGCTTCGATGGGGGAGTGATCGAAATTTCTACGAACGGCGGGGCAACCTACAGCGACCTCGGTCCCTTGATCCTCAGCGGCAGCTACAACGGCGCGATCAGCACTTTGTACGGCAACCCGATCGCCGGTCGCAGTGCGTGGACGGGCGGCAACATCGGCGCGATGACCGAGGTCGCGGTGGATCTGAGTGCTTACGCCGGACAACAAGTTCGCCTCCGCTGGCGCATGGGCAGCGACTCGTCAGTAGCGCGGCCTGGCTGGAGCATTGACAATGTCAGGGTCACTGTAGAGGTGGGCTGCACGACCGATTTGGACAGCGTGGGCGACGGTATTACCGATGCGTGGCGCTCGCGGTACTTTGGCGGCAACGGCACGACGACGAACGAGCAATCCTGCGCCGCGTGCGATCCCGATGGCGACGGGATGACTAATTCGCAGGAATTTTTAACCGGCACTTCTCCCATGCAGAGTGAGTCGGTGTTCCGCATCATTTCAATCGAACCAATCGGGAACGACATCCGCGTGACCTGGACGACCGTTGCTGGCAAAAAATATATCCTGCAATCCAGCGGCGGCGTGAACGGCAGCCTCAACAACCCGTTCTCCGAACTGCCGATGGCTCCCATTGTTGTTCCCGGCAGCGGCGAATCGAGGACCAATTATCTCGACGTCGGAGCCGCGCTTGCTCCGGGTCAATACTACCGTGTTCGGCTCGTGCCCTGAGCAGTGGGGAGGACATGCTCACTTTTGCAGACTACGGCACCGTTTGCTCTCCGTCATCCCTGCTTGGCAGGTGCTGAGTCCGCATGCAATATCTCCGACGTGCCGAAGTGTTTTGGCATAACTGAACTCATGAAACCACAAGCCATCAATCGCCGCGACATGATCAAAGCCAGCGTCGCCACCGCCGCGCTCGCCTTCACCCAGTATCCGCTCTCGCTGTTCGGCGGGCCGGAGGTGGATGAGGGCGTGTTGATTCCCTTTCTCGATCCGCAGCCCAATGTGAAGCGGCAGACGCGTTGGGCCGAACTCACGGACTGGCGCACCAAGAGCGAAGACCTTTACGTGGTGAGTCATTACAACACTCCGACCTTGAAGGCCGAGGATCACACGCTGGAAATTTCCGGCCTGGTGCGTCATGGAAAGAAACTCACGCTCGCGGACATCAAAGCGCGCAAAAGGAAAACGGTGACGGCGACGCTTGAGTGTGGCGGCAACGGCAACAGCGGTGGTTTCATGGGCGCGATTGGCAACGTGCAGTGGACGGGCACGCCGCTTGCGGATTTGCTGGATGAATGTGCGCCGCTCAAGCGCGGCCTCGAGGTCGTGTTCTTCGGCGCGGACGAGAAGTTGGAGAAGATTCGCGGGAAGGATTATCCGCAAAACTTTGCCCGCAGCCTGCACATCAATGACGCCCGGCGCGACGACGTCCTGCTCTGTTACGAGATGAATGGCGAACCGCTCACCAAGGAACACGGCTTCCCGCTGCGCCTCGTGGTGCCGGGCTGGTTCGGCATCTCGTGGACGAAGTGGTTGCAGCGCATCGAAGTGCTCGACCGCCGCTACATGAGCAAATACATGGCGGAGGAATACGTGACGCTCCAGGGCGAGGAGCGCGCCGACAAAACCATCTGGCGTCTCACGAGCGTGGGGCCGATGAACGTGAAGTCCATCATCGCGCGCGCGGTGAAATTGAAAGACGGCACCGTGCGGCTGACTGGCGCGACGTGGGGCGATGGCACGCCGATTAAAACCGTGGAGATTAAAATCGACGACGGCCCTTGGCAGTCGGCGAAGATCGACCGCTCGCCCAGGGACAAATACACCTGGCGCTTTTTCAGTTACGACTGGAAGGCCCCGAACGCCGGCGAACACCGCATCGTATCCCGGGCCACGGATGAGGAAGGGCGCGTGCAACCGGAGCCGCAGCCCGACCCGCAGGACCGCCGCAAATGGAAGAAGACGAACTGGGAATGGAACGAGCAGTGGCCCTGGAAGATCAAAATCGAAGCCTAAAGCAGGATGCAGTTTTCACTGATCTTCCCCCCTCTTTCTCCCCCGGGCCGACGCATCTGAACAGGCCGTGGATGAAGGCCATTTATTCCATGTCCATTCATTTCTGTGACTGAAAATTCCGATCTTCCTTGCTGAGAGTCGGTCGGCCCCGGAACGCGCCCGTCCTCGGGCGCAGCATTATGGAAAAGCCCGTGGGCGTGTTTTTTTCCACGCGCTCGAAGTTA
>JAYVWQ010000205.1:0-9239 GCA_043785945.1 Akkermansia sp. | reverse complement strand
CGCACTGCTCGTGACCGTGCATGGCGTGGGCTACATGATGACCACGCTGGCTCAAACGGTCTGATGGCCCCATCTAAATTCATCACACCCGCAAACCCCTACGCGCGAATTCATTCCCACGCCTCCGGCATCGCGTCGCTCGCCGGCCGGAAGATTAGGGCATCGCGGCAGCGATGCCCTACCAGGTTCAAGGGCACCAATCGCGGTTTTTTGCGAGCCGTGGAATCTCTCCTCCATTCGGAATGTAGGGGAACACGCGGCCCAGGATTAAGCTTCTCTTGGTTCATGCCTCAAAACTGCCAGTAGATGAACTCGGTGACCTTGGCCAGTCCGATGATGGACGCCACCGCGAGCACCGCCACGCCGCAGGCCCAGAGCGGACGCGGCGCCCATTGCCAGCGGGCGGCTCCCGGCAGCCGCGGAGTAAAGGCGGATGCTCCGGCGGCCTTCATGTATTCGAGGCACGGCTCCCAGCGCGCGAGAATTTGATGCGTGTTCGGCAGCACCCAAACCACGAGCAGTCCGAGACTCACCCACGCCCAACCGGTCGAGGCGCTGAGTCGCGCCCAGTTGGAAGTCCAACCATGCGCTCCCACCATTGAGCTGAGGAGATTCATTGCCGTCGCGACGGAATCTGCGCGGAAGAATATCCACGCCCCCACCACCGCGAGAAACGTCGCGCCCTGCGCCGCGACTCTCACCGGCCACGGTGAAGTTGCCTCCGTGCGTTCGCCGCGCCGGTCATTCCACAGATGATAAACGAGCAGATACGTTCCGTGCAGCGCTCCCCAAATCACGAAGGTCCATCCGGCTCCGTGCCAGATGCCGCCGATGAGCATGGTCACGAAGAGGTTCACGTATTTGCGCGCCGCCCCGTGGCGATTGCCGCCCAGCGGGATGTAGAGATAGTCTCGCAGAAAGCGCGACAGGGTCATGTGCCAGCGTCGCCAGAAATCCGCGATGTTCAGCGCCTGGTAGGGCGAGTTGAAGTTCATCGGCAACCTGATGCCGAAGAGCCGGGCCAGCCCGATGGCCATGTCCGTGTAGCCGGAGAAATCAAAGTAGAGCTGGAGCGTATAAGCCAGCGCGCCCAGCCACGCTTCGGTCATCCCGCACTGCGCCCCGCTCGCGGCCACTTTGAAAACGGGACTCGCGAAGGTCGCCAGCCGGTCGGCGATTAAGACCTTCTTGCTCAGGCCGAAGACAAACAGCGTCAGACCCACGCTCCAGTCGTCCCAGTGATTGCGCGCCACGTTTTGCTGCCGGAACTGCGGCATGATTTCACTGTGATGCACAATCGGACCCGCGATGAGCTGGGGGAAGAAACTGACGAACAAACAGAAATCCCGGAAGCCGTAGCCGCGTGTCTTGCCCTGATACGAATCCACGAGGTAGGCAATTTTCTGGAAGGTGTAGAAGGAGATGCCCAGCGGCAGCGCGACCTCGGTGAAGGCCCAATGCAGCTTCAAAGCCGCGTTGACGTTCTCGATGAAGAAGTTCGCGTACTTGAAGTAGGCGAGGAAACCGAGGTTGAAGGCCAGCGCGACGCCGAGCACCAGCCGGGCGGGGCGTCGTTTCTCCAGGCGCCCCAGCCAGGTGCCTGCCGCGTAGTTGAAGAAGAGCGACCCCAGCAGCAGCGCGAGGTTGAACCAGTTCCACCAGCCATAAAAAAACAGCGACGCCGCGACCAGCCAGCCAAAGCCCGCCCCCCGCCCCAGCTTCTTTCCGATGAGCACATACCCCAGCAGCGTCACCGGCAGGAACAGCAGAATGAAGGGGTAGGAGTTAAAGAGCATCGCGCGTCAGGCGGGGAAGTTTTAGCCACGGATTAAACACGGATGGCAGAACGGCGCAGTCAGTCTTCGATGGTGTCGGATTCATCTTTTGAAAAATCCTTGAGCCGTTCTGCCGCGAGGCTCTCCAACCGACGGGCTTGGGTGAGGAGGGTTTGCCGGAGACCGCGGGAAACTTTCCGTTCGCTGATGACACGAGCTAAGCTGGCGATGGTGTTGGCCCGGCGGGCGATTCGGACATCCGGGTGTTTGCGGTGCGGGAAAATGTCATCAGGTATGATGCGTTTCCGGTAGCACTTCGGAAGGTCCACGGTCGGGACCGCTCGCGGAGGTTTTTCATTGAGCACCGCGCGCAACTTGGAATCGAGGATGACTTTTTGAAAGACGGTGAACTCAGCGCGGTCGAGGTGCTCTCCCTGCTCGTCCGCGCTCAGATGCGCCAAGTCCAAGGGCCAGACACAAATTTCCGCGACCTCGAAAGGGTCGAGAACATTCATGGCCACGGCATCTGTCCGTTGATTGGTCAGATGGCGTCCAATCCTGCTACCCAGCCCTTCAAACGTCTGGCCGACGTAAATCGGTTCGCCGTCGTAATCGTAGAAGGCATAGATGCCCCACTTGCACCCACCGATTCCATGGCCCTGATCGTCGCGGCTGTCGAAGAAGGATTTGATCTCGCGGCGAATGGCCGCGACATCGGAAGGGAGACCGGCGGGCTTATCCTTACGCGCGCTTGAGCTTTCGGTAGGAGACGGCTTTTTTGAGGGCTTGGGGGATTTCTTGTGGGGCATAGTCTTCTTCCCAGACGGGGTTCAGATAGTTGCGGGCAATCCATTCGATGACCGGTACACATACCGCGTCGCCAAAACCGAAGAAGGCTTGGTTCAATGGCACTCGGATCACGAAATCATCCGCGCCCATCAAGCGGGCACATTCGCGCGGGGTGAGCAACCGCACGGCGAAACGCCCCTTCCCGGCGGCAAAAAGAATTTGCCTCCCGCTTCCGCCGCGTGGCGTGCGCAGACAACCGGCAATCCCATCAATGCGGAGTTCGGCCATCGACTTGTCGTTGCGCACGCGCCGAAAGACTGTGCCGTAGCTGGTTCGATTGCCGTGAATCATCGTCTCCGCCTGTGCCCGGTGCTTGGGACTCATCTGATTCAGCAAGTAGTCAGCGCGCTCACGGCTCCACCACATGGTTGAGTTGGGCGACAGGTTTTCAAGGATGTCATCAAGGTGCGTGCTCGGGAGCGGGAGCGCCGGAAGCGGTCGAATGCGCCAGTTGATGTCCGCGTTCCACATGATGAAGTCTGCGAGTGCCGGAGGGCGGCAATCGCTCTGATAAAACTTGGGCGTGTCGTTCAGCGCAGCAACCGTTGTCGTCTTGGTGCCCACCACAAACAATCGTTGGCGACTTTGCGGAACGAATCGCACCGCATCAATGATCAGCGCATCGACGGCGTAGCCCAAGCGATTGAGAGCGAGCAGCGCGTCACGGAAATCGTTGCCGTCGTTCGAGGTCAAAAAGCCCGTGACGTTTTCCAGCAAGACCATCGGCGGGCGGCGCTGCCCCATCTTGTTCAGCACTTCCATGAAGCCCCAAAAGGCCGACGAATGTTCACCCGCCAACCCGTGGCGCGCTCCGGCGAGCGAGAGGTCGTTGCAGGGAAAGGAGGCCGTGGCCAAAGCAAAATCCGGCACCTCGGTTGCAGCCAACTTGTGGACATCACCCAAGACGAATTCCTCACCGTCACCGAAATGGTCGCGATACATCTGGTGCTTATCCTCGGCAATGTCGTTGGCGAAGGCCACGCGCCATCCGGCTCGCTCCAGCCCCATGCGCATCAGGCCGATGCCGGCGAAGAACTCAGCGAAGCTTTTTTGGGAAGGAGGATTTGAGTTCATGTCTGTCCAAGATTTCTTTGTGAGGCAATCCTTGCACTCGATGCTTGCGGTGCTCAAACCAAATCTCTGGAACTTGCAATTCGTCTCGCCTCCGAACGCTTCGTGACGAGACGCAGCAGCTCCGCTTCGTCGATGACGGCGACGCCGAGCTTTTGCGCCTTCTCCAGCTTGGAGCCGGCTTCCGCCCCGGCGAGGACGTAGTCGGTGTTCTTGCTCACGGAACTGCTGACATCGCCGCCCGCCTCGCGGATAAGCGCGGAGGCGTCGTCGCGGGAAAGCGTGGGCAGCGTACCGGTGAGGACGAAGGTTTTGCCGGACAAGGGACG
Source organism: Akkermansia sp. (assembly GCA_043785945.1). Lineage (GTDB taxonomy): Bacteria > Verrucomicrobiota > Verrucomicrobiia > Limisphaerales > SIBH01 > JANNGC01. The sequence continues at coordinate 5,215 of JAYVWQ010000205.1, read as the reverse complement.
GGGCGCGGTCGTCTCGACCGCCCGAGCCAGCGCACCGACGGGGTTGATGCCCAAGTCATGCAGACGTTTGAGAATGGTTTTCCCATTCTCCGAGGCAAAGAAGTTCAAGACCGAAGCGCTGGCGACGGGACCGACTTCCGCGAGGGCCGCTTCGGTGCCGCTGGCGGCGAGGCGCGCTTCGAGGGTTTTGATTTCCCCGGCGAGTTCGTCGTGACGCTGCTGCCGGGCGGCGCGTTCCTCGTCGGTCTTGGGAGCGTTCTTGCGGGAGCGCGGAGAAATTTCGGCACGCTCGGCTTCCTTGTCGCCGAGAGCGCGGATGTCGCGGAGCACGGGTGAGGCGGCGAGTTCGTCGAGCGAACGGTGAACCTGCGCGAGCTGCCAGGCGGTTGTCTCGCCGACCTCGGGAATGGCCAGCGCGTGAATCCAGCGGTGCAGGGGCGCCTGCTTGGAGCGTTCCAGCGCCTCGATGACTTTGGTGGCGTTCTTCTCGCCGAAGATGCGCGGCTCGTCGTCCGTGCCGAGGTTCAACTTGCCGAGTTGCTCGATGGTGAGGTTGAAGAGATCGAGCGGCTCATTCACCAGCCCGCGCTCCACGAGTTTTTCGGCGACGATGCCGCCGAGCGATTCGATGTCGAGGGCTTTGCGCTGGGCAAAGTATTCCACCCGGCGCGTCTTCTGGGCCGGACAGCCCGCCACGTTCTGGCAGCGCCACGCCACCTCTTCTTCACCGCCCGCAATCTTCTCCCGCGCCACCGGTCCGCCGCACGCCGGGCACTTGCCGCCGATGTGCGCGAGGAAATCAAACTCCTTCGCGCCGGGCGGACGCTTGGACTTCACCGCTTCGAGGACTTCGGGAATGACCATGCCGGCCTTGCGGATGACCACGGTGTCGCCGATGCGGATGTCCTTGCGGCGGATTTCGTCCTCGTTGTGCAGCGTGGCGCGCGAGACGGTGGAGCCTTGCACAAAGACGGGTTCCAACTCGGCCACAGGCGTGAGGACACCGGTGCGCCCGACCTGCACGGTGATGGCTTTGAGCAGAGTTTCGGCGGGCGTAATCCACGGCACCGGTTTGTGAACGATGGCGTTGCCCGGCGCGCGCGTCTTGGGCGGAATGCGCTGCGCGTCGGCGAGGCGGTTGACCTTCAACACGATGCCGTCGATCTCGTAGGGCAACTGCCGACGCAGATCGCGCGCCTCGTCATACCCGCAGACCACTTCCTTGCGATAGACAGCGAGCACTTCCTCGATGCCGTCGCAGACCCAGAACTTCTGTGTGGGCAATCCCGCGTGGGCGAGCGCCTGCAACATTTCCGCATGAGTCGCGAACGTCACGCCATCGCACGCGCCGACCGCGTAGAAGACCGCGCTGATGGGACGTTGCGCCACGAGCTTTGGGTCGAGCTGCTTGAGCGCGCCGGCAGTGGCGTTGCGGGCGTTGGGGAAGGCTTTTTCCCCGGCGGCGATGAGCTTGGCGTTCACGGCATCGAAGTCCTTGTGGCTGATGTAGGCTTCGCCGCGCACTTCGAGCAGCGCCGGAGGATTTGCGATGTCGAGTTGCAAAGGCACGCCGCGCACGGTGCGGAGGTTGGCCGTGATGTCGTCGCCCATCTGGCCGTCGCCGCGCGTGACAGCGAGGGCGAGTTTTCCCTCGCGGTAATGCACGCTCAGGGAGACGCCGTCCACCTTCGGCTCCATGACATACTCGACGCGGGCGCAGCCGAGCTGCTTGCGGAGGGTCGCGTCCCAAGAGAGGAGTTGCGCTAGCGTGTTTTCGTCCTGCTCGCGATGGCGGAGTTCGCGGTCGGGTTGCTCCTCCTTGGTCGGATGCTCGGCGGCCTCGATCTTCTCCAGCGAGAGCATGGGCTGGAGATGCGCCACGCGCGCGAAGCCCTCGGTGGTCGCGCCGCCGACGCGCTGGGTCGGGGAACTGGGCGTGACGAGGTCGGGAAACTGTTTCTCCAAATCAAGCAGCGCCTGATACAGCCGGTCGTACTCAAAATCACTGAGCGCGGGGCGGGCCTCGACGTAGTAGGCGTGGTCATGGCGGCGGATTTCCCCGGCCAGTTCGGCGTGTCGTTGCTGCGCTTGGGCGTGCGTCATTGGTGTGAAAAGTAAAAACGTCCGGCGCGAAAAACCAATCACCAAAAATCCCGAAGGCTAATACCAAGTCAAAATGAGTCCCGGTTAAACTCGGACGCTTGGGAGGTCGTGCGCTTTCTCCCTCACCCCCAACCCTCTCCCGCTGGGAGAGGGAGCACGTTCGCCGCTGCCGGTACAGCCGCGCGTCTGGTGAGCACGAGGGCGGAGTGCGATTCTCCCTCGCCCAGCGGGAGAGGGTTAGGGTGAGGGAGAACGGTTTGTAGTTCTACCAACTCACTGTGGGGTTTGGCATTAGTCGGCACGCTGCCATTGGGGAATCGGTTTTCTCTTTTCGCGGCCTTCGCGAGACTCATTGGAATTTCAACGGCCTGGCTACGCCAGCGTAATCTGCCCGCCGGCCACGCGGGCGAAGTAGCCGCCGCGCATCAGCAGTTCCTCCGGGGAACCAAACTCCGTGACGCGCCCGTCCTCCAGCACGGCGACTTTGTCCACGCGACGGATGGTGCTGAGGCGGTGCGCGACCATCAGGGTGGTCCGGCCGCGCATAAGGTTGAAGACGCTCTCCACGACCTGCGCCTCGCTCTCGGCGTCGAGCGCGCTGGTCGGTTCGTCGAGGAGCAGGATGGGCGCGTCCTTGAGGAAGGCGCGGGCGATGTTGACCCGCTGACGTTCACCGACACTGAGCCGCGCCGCGCCGTCGCCGACGATGGTTTGGTATTGCAGCGGCAGGCGCGCGATGAAGTCGTGGGCGTTGGCGGCGCGCGCGGCGGCTTCGATCTCGGCGGGCGTGGCGTCGGGTTTGCCGTAGGCGATGTTTTCCGCCAGCGTGGTCGGGAGCAGAATGGGTTCCTGCAAGACGACGGCGATTTGTTCGCGCACGCCCTTGAGCTGCAATTCCCGCAAGTCCACGCCCTCCAGCCGCACCGTGCCGGTCTTGGGATCAAAAAAGCGCGGGACCAGATTCATCAGCGTCGATTTGCCCGCGCCGCTCGGCCCTATGATGGCGCAGGATTCCCCGGCCTGGAGTTCAAAGCTGACTCCATTCAACACCGTGCGCGTGTCATCGTAGCCAAAGGTCACGTTCTCAAAAGCGAAACGCCCCGTCGTGACCAGCGTTCCCCGACCTTGGACCTTGGACCTTGGAGCTTGGACCGCTCGCGCATTGGCCGCATCGCGAACTTCCTCGGGCGTGTCGAGCACCTCGAAGACGCGCTGCGTGGCCGCGAGCGCGGTCGCGGTGGTGGCACCTACGTGCGAGAGCTGATTGAGCGGCTCATACATCTGGCCGAGGTAGGCGAGGAACACGACGAGCTGGCCGATGCTCAGGCGACCGGCGAGCACTTCATGGCTGCCAATCCAGACGATGGCGCTGGTGCCGGCGGCGAAGGTCAGCGAGATGGCCAGCCAGTAAATCAACTCCCACGCGTGCTGCGAGAGGCGGCGCTGCTGCGCGACGGAGGCTTGGGTGTCGAAGTGTTGTTGCTCCCGGTCCTCGCGCGTGTAGCTCTGGATGAGGGGCAGGGCGCTGATGCTCTGTTGCACGAGGGAGGTCACCTGGCTGTCCGCCTGTTGGGCCGCCGTGCCGCGCTCCGTCATCTTCTTGCCGAAGAACCGGATGACCAGCACGACGAAGGGCACGGTGGCGAGCGACACGAGGGTGAGCTTCACATTCACGCTCCACATGACCACGACCATGACGAGGAGCGAGAGGAAGGCGTTGAGGAAGGTGAGCACGCCCTGCTGGAACAAGGTCTGGAACGAGTAGGTGTCCCACGAGGCGCGATAGACGAGATCACCGACGCGCGAGCCTTGGTGGAAGCGCAGCGAGAGGCGTTGCAGGCAGGCGAAGATTTGGCTGCGCACCCGCGTGAGTCCGCGCAGGCCGACCTGGATGGCGAGGAAGTTTTGCGCGGAGGAAAGAATGCCCTGCCCGGCGTGAATGGCAAACAGCGCGAGGGTGATGATTCCGATGAGGGCGGTTTTGTCCGCGAGCGAACTGTTGGCGGCGGTGAACCACGCGGGCAGCGGCTTGGAGCCGAGCACGCAGTCCACGATGAGCGCGACGGGCCACGGTTTGAGCGCGCCGCCCGCGATGCTCACGATGCTGCACCCCAGCACGACCGCGACGCGCGACGCGTCCGGCCGGAAGAATTGCAGCGCCCGTCGAATGTTGTTCATCGCGCGCGGACAGTAGAAGGGCAGGGCAGGGCGGGGCGAGGATTTTGCGGGGAAGATGAAGAGTATCTTGGAAGTATCACTGTTCCAAAGCGGCGCTGAAGACACCGCACTCCAAACGCTGGCGCGCAGCATCCCGCACCTCTTCACACGCGGAGCGTTTGGAGTGCGGTGTCTTCAACGCCGCTTTTTCCGCCTCGTTCTCACCCAGGCGATATTCAGTTCTAAACCTCAAATGCGCCACAGCATCGTGAGCGCAAACGAATCCGTTGCTTTTACGCGCGCGGTGCCGGAGATTCGCGCTCCAAAAAACAAGAATGGACGCCGCGCACATTAGAAATTTCAGCATCATCGCCCACATCGATCACGGGAAGACGACGCTCTCGGACCGGCTGCTTAATCGCACCGGCACCATCGCGGATCGCGACATGTCGGCTCAGTTGCTCGACTCGATGGACTTGGAGAAGGAGCGCGGCATCACGATCAAGGCGCATCCGGTCACGATGCTTTACAAGGCCAAGAACGGTGAGACCTACGAGTTGAACCTGATCGACACGCCCGGCCACGTTGATTTTTCCTACGAAGTCTCGCGCAGCCTGAGCGCGTGCGAAGGCGCGTTGCTCATCATTGATGCGGCGCAGGGCGTCGAGGCCCAGACGGTGGCGAACGTGCATCTGGCGATGAAGCAGAACCTGCACATCATCCCGGTCATCAATAAAATCGATCTCCCGCACGCCAACATCGAGATGACCAAGCAGCAGCTTGAAGACATTCTCGCCATTCCGGCGGACACCGCGATTCTCGCCAGCGCGAAGGCGGGCATTGGCATCGAGGACATTCTCGAAGCCATCGTGGAGCGCATTCCCGCGCCGAAGCCGTCGGGCGAGCGGTCGTTGCAGGCCCTGGCGTTTGATTCGTACTTCGACACTTACAAGGG
>JAYVWQ010000204.1:0-3336 GCA_043785945.1 Akkermansia sp. | reverse complement strand
ATTACTTTCTGCTGAAAACAAAATCGTTCCTGCGTCATCCTGGCGAGTCGGGATTCACGCAAAATTACGAATGCCGATTAAATCAGCGGTTCCCTAACCGGACATGGAGCGTGACGGCACTGCCTGCCTCGCCGCGCAGGAACTGGATCACTTCGGCGAGTTCCATGCCGTTGAGATACACCGCGTCACGTCCCTGCTCTTCCACGGCCACAACCTGATCGCCCACCTTGAGACGACCGTCGCGCGCCGCCGGAGTGTTCGGAATAATCGAGCCGATGAGGAAGCGCCCATTCTGCCGGCTCAGGGCGACGCCAATCCCGGCCGAGGGACTCGTCGCCAGCGGCAGAGGTGCCATCCCATTCACCCGACCTTCCGACTGGCGCTGGATTTCTTGCAACTTAGCAATCTTCGTCTGTTGCTCGACCGCCACGGCCCGGCTGGATTCCGCACGCCGGGCTTTCAAATAGGAGAAGCCCAATCCCACCACGAGGAGGAACAGCAGGAACGCCACGCCGCAGAGGACGGCCAGAACTTTCACTGCCGTTGATCCGCGCTTGCGCAAGAACAGAACTAACAGCAACACGCCGACGCCGCCGATGCCGAGAAGGACGAGGCCCAGCAGCATGGCAAACCACGGAACTCCAACCGCCGTCGCCTTTGACCTCGTGACCTGCGGAGCAGACACGACTGCGGCCGGGTCTGGAAAGTCCGGCGGCAGCCCCAGACGCGAGCGCCAGTTCTGTCCGAAATAAATGTAGTTGCCACGCTGGGCTGAAACAAAGTCCTCCGGCAGCGCGAACAAACTGAAATTCAAGCGAATGGTCGCGCGCGCGTTCGGATCGTCGCGCTTCACGCCCTCGAAGATCGTGATCGGATTCGGCTCGTTCAGGTTCCACTCGCCGGGGCCGACCCAGTGCGACCGATCCTGCGGCGTCGCCCACCATGAGTAATCATTCAACCAGTCCATGCGGCGCGGCCCGTTGGTGAACCGCTGGCCTTGCGACTCCACGGTCAGTTCAAACCCATTCAATCCGTTGACCCGCGCGTCCGTGTTCCATTGCGCCAGCACCGGAAAGGGCGTGGGGCCGCCCAACGCGACCGCCCAGAAATCCAGCCCCGGCATCTGGCTCCAGCCCTGGTCGGTCTTGATCTCCAACGCCCACACTCCGACGTGCCGGGGTTTCGCCAGCGTCGTCACCGTGCGGAAAGCATTGGTGCCGACATCTTCGCCGACGATGGGTGACAGCATGGCCAGGCCGCTGCGGTCGGGGACGGCGACCGGCCTCGCCACCTTCTGATCCTCGGTGCCAAAATCTTTCACCGTCACCAATGTCTTGTGACCCGGCTGCAACGAGACCTTGCCAAACTCGATTTGCTGATAGGGCCGCGCCTCCCAGCGAACTTCATGAATGCGGCGCAACGGCAATGACCAGGGCTTGATCACGCCGGGCAGCGAGTCGAACGACGCCTCGAACGTGGCGAACCCTTCACCGGCGCGTTGCGTGCGCTGCGTCCCGGTCGGGCAGTATTCCATTCCATCCACGCTCACAGCCACGAGGCTATACTCCATGTCTGGGCGTTCCACGAGGTGCGAGAGCGTCACTTTCAAATTGCCCCCGGGTGTTTCGGAGAATTTCCACTCCTTGCGCGCAGGATCGGCGAACAACGCCGCCTTCAGGCCGGGCCGTTGCGCGGTCAGCGTGTGCCAGTCCGCCGTGGCCACATTGACCAAGAGCGTCGTCTCGTTCCCGATGGACAGCACCTGGTCGAAACACACCACGCCAAACATCGTGTTCGGCGACGCGTCTGAATTCATGGGCAGGCGTCGTCCGTCTTGAACGGCAAACCGTGGACCATTTCCGAACCGCATCGAAGCCGGATACTTCTCGCCCGCCGGCCGCGGCCAACTGTCGTGGTTGGTCGGATGATGAATACGCGCCAGAGCCATGACGCCGTTGCGGACTTGCTCTTTGAGTTCGGCCTCGATGAAACTGTCGTAACTCGAAGGCGAGCCGTCGGGCTGCCACCACGGCTGATTGGTCGAAGGGTGAGTGCGCACGGCCAGCAGTTCGAAGCTGCCGCCGTCTGGCAGTTGCGCCACCCAGGGCGCGCCCGCCACGGTGCGCACGCGATTGGGCGACAACGCCGCGGTGTTCGCGATGACGGCTTCACTCGGTGCCGCCTGTGCCGGCTCGGTTTGTGGCAAAGCGCGTTGCCGCTGGAACACGCCCAAGCTTCCCACAAGGATCAGTCCTGCCGCGAAGATCAGCGCAACAATCTTGCTGTGGTGCATGGGTTTGCTTCTCGCAAACTCGCCGAAAAGGCGTGTCCACAAGAACGGCGAGAGACACGCCAGCAAGACGACGCCCAGGACAATCATGGCCGGCCCGATCTGCGCCAGGAACGGCACGCCTCGCGGTTGAATCAATACGAGAAAACTGAGCGCGCCGACGAGCGCAGGTCCGAAGAAAATCAGGCCGGACAGACCTAGCCCACCGGAGAGCACGCCCAGGCGCTCCATCGGCGTGGTGCCGGGCAGGCGGCCCGTCGCGGCGACGATGGCCGCGCGAATGGCCGCGTGCCACTCGACCACCCGCGCATTCCACGACGAGGGCAAGCCAATGAACCCTTCCATCGGCGACAGGAAGACGCGCTGACTCCGGCCCGCGTCGTCGTAGGTGACGCTGAGCAGAGCGAGTCCAGCGGGATTCACGCTGCGCGGATACCGCCCGATGCTCAGGTCCCGAATGGCCGCGAGCGGAATGATGGTGTTCACTCCCGCGCGCGAGAAGGTGATCTGCCGTTCGTCGAGAATCAGTTGGCCGCGCGTGCGGTAGAGAAAGAATTGTTCGGCGAAAGTGGCCAACCGCTCCGGCGTGGTGAAAGTGCTGGTGCAGGTCTTGATGATGCGTGGGCCGGTAGCAGCCGACGTGAGAAGGCTCTGATCTTTTCCTTCAGACGGAGCCTCGTTACCTCGGCTGCTACGCGGAGAGGAGGTGAACGTCTCCACCTGCGTCCGCAACTCCGCCGCCGTCTGGTAGCGCAGCTCGGGCGCCTGCTCCAGGGCGCGCAAAACAATTTCATCGAGGCGCACATCAATCTGAACTTTGCGCGAAGGCGGCTGAAGCTTCGCGCCGGGCAATTCGCCGGTGAGCATCTCGTAGAAGACAACCCCGAGAGAGTAGATGTCGGCGCGCGCGTCCACCGTCTGCGGCGCGGACTTTTGCTCCGGGGCCATGTAGCCGGGCGTGCCTGCGGTGGAGGCGGCGGTGGCGTCGGGGAGCGCCGAGCATTGCTCGGCACGAAGTTGAGATACGTCCTCCCCTGCCGAGCGAT
>JAYVWQ010000203.1:0-3278 GCA_043785945.1 Akkermansia sp. | reverse complement strand
GCCAACGCCGACACTGATCATCCACGACGGCAGCGGCAGGCCGCGATAGAATCCGGCCCAGGTTCCAAAAATTGCCAGAGTCCAGAAGCCGAGGACGGCCAGGCTGCGGCTGTAAAGCGGGGCACCGGCAATCTTCGGGATGAAGTAGAACAGAACCGCGAGCGCCAGCGAACCGAGCCAGAGCGTGAACAGGCCGTTGGCAAACCAGCCGTTGACCGCAAGCTGCGTCACGCCACGCACCGGGAACCAGACGAGGAGCAACCGCGCCGTGGTGTATAGCCAGGGAAACCAGAGCAGCGCCGCGAGAATGTACCATTGAGAGGGATAGAGTTCCGCATTGCGGCGGGCCTTAAAGGTGAGCAGCGCGCAAATGCCGAGCACGAAGTAGGAGGCCAGCAGCGTGGCGGAACCAGCCACGGGAAATTCCAACCACTCGAAGCCCGTGCTGTGGCCGGTAAAAATTCCCACCAGACCAATGGCCACACCGGCATTCCAGAAAAGGCTGGCGATGGCCACGGGCAAAGCGCCCACCAGCGTCGTGCGGCCCAACCGACAGAGCAGCCAGAGCGCGAGGGCGAGACCCGCCTGCGAGGCGAAGCCAAAGACAAAGGCGTCATTGGCCGCCGGACGGGTATGCCCGTAGGTCAGCCAAGAGCAGTCCGCCAGCACGTTGGGGGAATGCAGCTTGACCGAGGTGATGAGCGAGAAAATGGAAGCGAGCAGCGCCCAACCAAGCGACCCAACGATGGGCAGCAGCAGCACGCGGCAGGAGGCGTCAATCGACGCGGATACATCTCCCGGCGGCACTGAGGCGACCGGGCTTCCCTGCGAAGCGGTGGAAGAAGGCGAACCGTTCATGGACGCTTATTCGAACTCGTTTTTTTTCTCCGGCGGCTTGGGGCCGGGAGCGGTGGCCTTCTCGACGCGGGCCACAAGGTCTGAACGAAAGGCGGCGGGTTTTTGATAGCCCTGCACGGTGAGTTTCATCGCTTCATCCACGGGCACACGGACCGTGCCCTTGGCCTGATCGATGTACCCCCAACTCTTTAAGGCTTCGGTTCCGGCGGTGCGGATGGCCGCATTGTCCGCCGCGCGAGCGAGGCCGCGCTCCGCACCCACGGGTGCGGTCTGCGTGTAAGCAATCATTTGCTTCACCAAAAAAGCGACGAGCAGGAAGCTGCCGATGATGGCCACGACATAAGCCGTGTTCTTGCACTTGCTGCTGCCACAACCATTTTGATTCACGTTTTCCATAGGCACCTCTTAATGAACGGCCGGCGCTTCCTCCGCCGGCAGTTCGTGGGACGTGAGCGATTCCTTGAGACGCGGGTCACGCAGCGGATAGGCCGCCGTGGTGCCGAGCGAACGGATGAACAAAATGGTGAGCACCCCACCGATGACGAGGAACGATCCAATGTCCATCCAGTGGAGCACGAAACCTTCGGGGTTGAGGATCGGCTTGATGTTGAAGGCCAGATCGCAGTAGTGCATCAGCCAGGTCCAGAGGGCGAGCGGGGCCATGACGGCGAGCTTCAATTTGAAATCAATCCGCAGCAGGGTCAGGAACGGCACGAAGAAATGGCCGAAGATAATGACCATGCCAACCCACCACCAAGTGCCGCGTTCGCGGAGGCGATACCAGAAGGTCTCCTCCGGCATGTTGGCGTTCCAGATGATGAAGTACTGCGAGAAGGTGATGTAGGCGTAGAAGATGGTGAACGCGAGGAGGAGCGAACCAATGTAGTAAAAGTGTGTCGGGTAAAGCACGTCCTTGAGCGGTCCGGTGCGCTTGAAGAGCACGGCGAGGCAATAGACCGTGGCGATGGTCATCCAGACGCTGCCGGCAAAAAACCATACGCCATACATGGTCGAGAACCACTGGTGATGGAGCGACTTCATCCAGTCGATGGCGGCGAAGGTGAAGGACACCGCGAAGAGCATGATGCCGATGCAGGAGACCACGCGGTTGCGATAAGTCCATTTGGCCGCGCCGTCCTTGTCTTGAGCCACGGAATTTTTACGCAGCATGAAGGAGAGACCAATCCAGATGGCGAAGTAGGCCACGATGCGGACGTAGAAGAAGGTGGGATTCAACATCGCCGCCTTGGCGTGCAGCGCGTGGTCCTGCGGCTGCATGGTCATCCACGGATACATTTGCTTTGCAAGCAGGGCGATGGGGATGAAGAGCACGGCGAGCGGAGCCGACAGACACGCGATGTGTTCACAGTAACGACGGATCGGCACCGACCAACTGGCGTCAAAAAGATGGTGAGCCAGCACGAGGAACATGCCGCCCATGCACAGGCTGAGGAAAAACATGAAAGCCAGCAGCCAGGAGAAACCAAACTGTTTGGCCAGACCGATCTCGCTGCGGCCGGCGACCACCGCGCCAAGCGCGAGGAAGACCAGACCGATGGCGATGGCGATGATCGGCACCTTGCGCCAGCGCGACAGGTCGAGCGGGGCGGCGGTGGATGGGGTGGTGTTGTGGGAAGCCATACTATTTCAACCCTGCTTTCATTGCGGCAGGAACTTCATCGACGAGTCCAAGGTGACTGCGTTGCAGGGCGCGGACGTAGGCCACGATGGCCCAGCGATCCTCGATGGGCACCTGCGAGCCGTAGCCATACATGGTGGCTTTGCCGTGGGTGATGGTGTTGAACAGTTCACCGTCTGCCTGGGTAACAACGACCTTCTCGTGCAGGCTGCGGATGGTGGCGTAACCGTACTTTTTCACGATGCCGTTGCCGTCCCCCTGCGGGCCGTGACAGGGCAGACAATAAATATTGAACCGAGCCTGGCCGCGCTCGACCAACTGCTGGGTCACAGTCGTCGGAATGGTCGCGACAAAATTGGTCGAACTGCTTTCGCGCCCGGTGTTGACCGGGTTATTTTCGTAGCGTTCGCCGCGCGCCACCGTGCCGGGCAAGGGCTCCTGCGAGGTGCGTCCGCTGGCAAAGGTGAGATTAGGCTGCTGGGGACGCAGCTTGGGCTGGCGATCCATATCCGTGAAAATTTCCAGCGGCGGCTGCTTGAAATTATGACCGCGTTTGCCAAGCACGCCCATGACGGTCACGACTGCGAGGGCCAAGATGAGCAGGAAGTAGCGCATACTATTCCTCAATGACCTCGATGTGCTTGCTGCCCGTGGTTTCGAGCAGCTTGCGGGTTTCGCCTTCGGAATACTTCACGTCGTTCGTTTCGATCACGAGGAAGAAGCCGTCATGCGTCGCGCGGGCGAAGCGTTTGTGCTTCAGGAGCGGATGATGCAAGCGCGG
>JAYVWQ010000202.1:0-4195 GCA_043785945.1 Akkermansia sp. | reverse complement strand
GAGGCTGGTGGGGATGTTCAAATGGTCGGCGAAGACGGTGAACTTGTCCGCCTTCCCATCACCATCGGTGTCCTCGCAAATCTTGATGCTGTCATTGCCTTCACCGCTGGGCTTCACGCTGTGCGGATAATCACGCGTCTCGCAGACCCAAAGCCGTCCGCGTGCGTCCCAGGCGAAGGAGATGGGCTTGGCGATGTCCGGCTCGCTGGCGAACAATTCCAAGCGCATATCCGCCGGCACCTGCGTGCGCTCCTTGCTGCCCTTCACGTTGAAAGGTTCCTGAAAGGTGAGTGGCTCAGGGCGGCGCTCGTAGTTGGCGACGTTCGGATTCGCCTCGCGCTTCTCGGCTTCGCGCTGGGCGAGGAATTTTTCCCAATCCGTCTTGCGCGCCGCCGTCAGGCTGGCGACCACGTCGTTGCGCAGGTCTGGCGAAGCGACCGTGTCGCCCACCTTGACGACGCCGACCATGCCGCCGCCGGGGAGCTTGATGACGTTGTTCAACGCGGGTGAGCCGTCCGCTTTCGGGCGCAGCACCAGCACGTCGTAGCGGGCGAGGTCGGCCGCGCTCGGGGTCGGGCCGGTGGCGTAATCAAACCAGATGGCCTCACGCCCCAGGTCGCGCATCGCCCCGTGCAACGGCCCGAGCACGGTCTGCTCCGTCCCAGCAGCGTCGAAGTAAAGCACGCGGATGGGACCGGTCGCGGCATGGGCCAGAGCCGCCGAAAGCAGCGCGGAAGAGAGAAGCAAAAGTCGTTTCATATTCTTGTTCCAAGTTTTGGAAAACGGGTGGGAGATTGGAGAAAGCCGGTGGGCCGCGCCATGATTTATTACGGGTTTTCCATGAGTTATTTTACCAGAACGATGACTCGGCAGCCTCAGAGCCTTCTGCATAAACCAAGGCGCGGGGCGGAGCGCGGGCGTCTCGCCCGCGTGTTTCCATGTGCATCGTGGCGGAGCGGGCGGACGAGACGTCCGCGCTCCGGGTTGTTCAGACAGGCCCTCAAGTTCCTCCGGCACTCCGCCGCTAATTCGCAGAGAAAGTTTGAAACCATGAAACTCTTGAAAAAATGTCTAACCGTCGGCGGAGTCTGCGCCACCGTGTTTGTTACGGCAGCGGCGACGCGTCCGCCCGAAGTGGCGCTGGGGGCTTCTGTGAGCCTGACCTGCCGCTCTTTCCGACTGGGCAGCGCCGCCGAATCGACCCCGGACGGGTTGCTGGCGAGTTCCCGCATTGTGGTTTTCAGCACGCCCGGCCCGGGCGCGCGCTTTTTTGGCAACGGCGAGTTCCGCCCCAGCCTCACCCGGCCCGGCTACTACGAAGCGGGCTATGCCATCGGCGATCTGGTGGAAGGTTCCTTCGTCCGCGCTGAATCCGGTTCCCTCTTCGTGCCCATCCCCGACGGGGATGCCAACGGCGACACGCTTCCCGACACCGCCGACTGGACCGCGTCCGTGGACATGACCCTGCAAGGCGACGTGGTTCCCAGCGGCAACGGATCACGCGTGAGCAAACCCATTGTCACGCTCCACCTGATGCGCGCGGCGGGCGACGACGCCGGCAACTTCAGTGTGGATTTGATCGACGGAGAAACACTCACCCGCGGCCTGATCAAGGAAAGCCCGCTCGTGGGCGCCTACAGCGTGCTGCATGTGGAAGGTGATCTGGCCTATCAGCGCACCGACGCGGGCGCGCTTTTGAATTTTGACCTTTCGAACACCCTCACCAACGCCACCGCCGTCAGCCGGCTCACCGACCCGGACAATGTCCGCATCTCCGCCTTTCGCATGCGCGTGGTGGGCAACCGCAAGACCAGTGTGATCGAAAGCCGGGCCGTGCGCGTCGCGCCTTCCGTTTTGACTCGTTCGGGAAATGTTTATAGCGGCGCGGCCTCGCTCTCGGATGGTTTGACCGAAACCACGCCGCCCGACTTCCGCAACTGGTTCATGCAAATCGCCGACCTGAACGACTCCGACAAAAACATGATCCCCGACTTCTCCGACACACTTCTCCCCTACGTGGCGGTGCAACCGAGCCGGCAGATTGTGGCCTTCGGCGGCACGGTCACGCTCTCGGTCGTGGTGGTGGGCACCGGTCCCTTCACCTACGAGTGGCAGCAGAACGGCCACGGCCTTTCCAGCCCGGCTGACGCCACCCAGCGCGTGCTCACCATCCCCAGCGCCGACCTCGACGACAAGGGCAGCTACCGCGTCCGCATCTCGAACGCCGCCGGCTCCGTCTGGAGCGACTCAACCTCGGTGAGCTTCACCACGCCTGCACCGGCGGTGCGGTAAGCGGTTCTCTCACCGTCGCTTCAAGTCACGGCAAGGAGCTGTGCGAACCGTCGCAGAGGGGCGGGTTCTTCGAGTGTTTGCACGCGCACCAGGCCACGGTCTTTGCCTCGGTGATTTCCACCTTCAGCGGGCTAAATCCGCTTCCCTTGTGCGAGCCATCGCAAAAGGGCTGGGTCTTCGACAACCCGCACGAACACCACCAATAGGTGCCCGGCTCGGCGGGTTGCACGATGGGGGATTTTTGACAGACATGGGGGTTCATAATTTTTTTCTCCGCAGTTCAAGTCCACAACTGACGGTCCAGCGAACGGTACTGGATGGCTTCCGAAATATGTTCCCCACGCACGTCCTCGTGCCCGGCCAGATCCGCGATGGTGCGGGCCACCTTGAGGATTCGGTCGTAGGCCCGCGCGCTCAGGTTCAAATCGGCCATGGCAAATTTCAGCAGCTCGTTCGCCGCCTCATCGAGCGCGCAAAACTTCTTCAACTCCTTCGTCCCCATGCGCGCATTGCAGGTGACGCGCGTGCCCGCATAGCGCTGCTGCTGCCGCTCCCGCGCCGCGATCACCCGCGCCCGAATGTCCGCCGAGCTTTCGCCGGTGCGCTCGCCTGTCATCTCGCGGAACTTCACCTGCGGCACCTCCACATGCAGATCGATGCGGTCGAGCAGCGGACCCGAGATACGGCCGAGATAATTCTGAATCTCGCGCGGCGAACTGCGCGACTCATGCGGCATCTTGCCGTCCGGCGTCGGATTCATCGCGGCCACGAGCATGAACTGCGCGGGGAAAGTCATCGTGCCGGCCGCGCGCGAAATGGTGACGTGCCCGTCCTCCAGCGGTTGGCGCATCGTCTCCAGCACGCTCCGCTTGAACTCCGGCAACTCATCCAGAAAGAGCACGCCGTGGTGCGCGAAGGAAATTTCGCCGGGCGTGGGATTGATGTTCCCGCCGAGCAACCCCGCGTCGCTCGCGGTGTGATGCGGCGCGCGGAACGGCCGTCGCGTGACCAGCGCCTGCCCCGGCGCGAGCAGTCCCACGATGCTGTGAATCTTCGTCGTCTCCAGCGCTTCGGCCAGCGTGAGCGGCGGCAGAATGGAGGGCAGCCGCTTGGCCAGCATGGACTTGCCCGTGCCCGGCGGACCGATGAGCAGCAGGTTGTGCCCGCCCGCCGCCGCAATTTCCAAACCGCGCTTCACCGACTCCTGCCCCTTCACGTCCGCGAAATCCAGATCGTCATCCACCGGTTGATTGAACAGATGGGTGAGGTCCACCTGCGTGGGCGGAATCTTGATCGTGCCTTCCAGGAACGCTGTGGCCTCGCGCAAATTTTGCACGGGAATCACTTGCAACCCCGCGACCACCGCCGCCTCGGCCGCGTTGTCCGGTGGCACGAAGATGCCCGTCTTGCCGTCGGCCTTGGCGCGCAAGGCCACGGCCAGAATTCCTTTCACCGACCGCACCGCTCCAGTCAGCGCCAGTTCGCCGACCATGGTGAAGTGGTCGAGCTGGTCGGTTTCGATCTGTTCGCTCGCGGCCAGAATCCCGATGGCGATGGGCAGATCGAAACTTGGCCCCTCCTTCTTCACGTCGGCGGGCGCGAGGTTGATGGTGGTGCGGCCCATGGGAAACTTGAAGCCGGAGTTGCCGATGGCCGTGCTGACCCGGTCGCGGGATTCCTTCACCGCCGCGTCCGGCAAACCAACGATGACAATGTTGGTGTCGCCCCAGCCGGCGTTGACCTCGACCTCGACGGGAAAAGCCTCAATGCCTTGAACGGAAGCGGAACAAACGCGGGCGAGCATGGGGCGCATGGTGCGCAAAGCCGGGAGCAGCGCGCAAGCAAAGTTCGCGAGCGCATGTGATTGAAAGTGGCGGGCCTGGAGCGCGGCCATCCTGGCCGC
>JAYVWQ010000201.1:0-5239 GCA_043785945.1 Akkermansia sp. | reverse complement strand
TGGCGATAGCGGCGAGCAGGCCGATAATCGCAACCACGATCATGATTTCCACCAACGTAAACGCACTGCGGCGTGAGGTATTGAGCTTCATATGTTTATTTAACCTTTCTGACTAAGACGGCGTGAACCTGATGGGGGCGGGTTAAACATGACTTGTTCCGTTCACAATTGCCTTCCATCTACCGCATGTCCTCCTTAGCAGCGGTGATGCCAGCCTCGCTCTAACGCTGTTTCTGCTCTATTTCAGCTTCAATTGGGCGGTCGGCGATGGTTTTCTTCCTGTTTGTCTCACTGGAAATGGGACACGAGCCTGAACTTGGGACACTTTGACGACGCCTCGCGGTTCGGAAGAGCGTTGCCAAACCAAATGGCCCCGCCGCAATCTTCATTCATGGATTGCGCGAAAAAAATTCTCCACCCCGAAGCCCTGGCCCGTTGGCGGGCGGACCTCCGCGCGGCTGGCCAGCGCCTGGTCGTCACCAACGGCTGCTTTGATCTCCTCCATGCCGGCCACGTCACCTATCTGGAGGCGGCGCGTCAACAGGGCGACGCCCTGCTCGTCGGGGTGAATAGCGATGCCACGGTCCGCGAACTCAAAGGCCCCGGGCGTCCCGTCAACCATGAGACTGACCGCGCCCTGGTTCTCGCGGCTCTTCAGAACGTCGATGCCGTCTTCATTTTCCCAGAGCGGGATGCGGTGCATTTCCTCGCCACCGTTCAGCCGGACATTTACGTCAAGGGCGGTGACTATACTCTCGACACCGTCAATCAGGACGAACGGCGTTTGATTGAAGGGGCCGGCGGCAAAATCGTGCTGCTCGCTCATGTTCCTGGCAAATCCACCACCGGACTGCTCCATCAAATGAATGCCTTAAAATGAAAGAGCCGGGCCGTTCACCAGCCCAGCTCTCGTTCTAACAGGCGGTGCGGTCCGCTCGCGCAAAGCTGCTTACAGCTTCTTCTTCGCGTCTTCGGGCAAGGTCAGCTTGGTGGTGCCCACTTCCTTGAGTTCGACGGTGGTGGTGCGGTTGATGGAGATTTCCTGGTCATCGCGGCCGGTCATCTTGCCTTGGACGTTGAACTCATACTTGGTCAGGTCGCCCTCCTTGAGCCAGAATTTCACCGAACCTTTGGCTCCGGTGATGTTGGGGCCGGCATTGCCGCCCCCGGCCGCGCCGCCCCGCCGTCCGCCGAAGCTCATCATGGCTTTCGCGCCTTCCTCGGTCATGTCGCCCGTGTAGGCCCCGTCGCTCTTCTTGAGCGCGGTGGCTTTGTCCGCCAGGTCCCCGGCTTCGGCGGCCGGAGCTTTGTAATTTTGGTAACGGCGGGCCATGAACTGGCGGTTGCCTTGGAGATCGGCGGCGGATTCCCATCCCTCCTCGCCCTTGATAACCACCTTCTCGCCTTTCATGGCCGCTTCGATGCTTCGTTCGCCAAAGGTGGTCTTGACGTAGGTGATGCCGCCTTTCTCGGTCTGGCCTTCGGTGGGGCCGCCGCGGAAGTTGCCGCCCGCCCCGCCGCCCTCGGTCTTGGGAGTGGAGGTCCAACTGTAGTTGGCCTTTTCGCTGAGTTTCTTGGCGGCAGCTTTGACTTCGGCTTTCGCGTCCGCTTTGGCTTCGCCCTCGGCGGCGCAGAGCACCGACGCGCAGCACAGCCCGAACATCGTGATGAGGAGTGATTTTTTCATGGATAAATATTGGTTTATTTTGTTTGGCGATCTCCCCGGCAGACGACACTCGCCGGGCGAAGGTTGCAAGGCGTTTTCGCGTCGCTTGAACCGGAAAGCCGGAGCGCGGGCGTCCCGCCCGCCTGTTCCCAAGACCAGCGCCGCGCGGCGGGCGGACGAGACGTCCGCGCTCCGGGGGTCACACCCGCTTGGTCATCTTTACGCCCTCGGCGAGCAGACGCTGCGCGCCCGCATCGGTGGCCGTCTCGGCGTAAATGCGCAGAATCGGTTCGGTGCCGGAACCGCGCAGCATGAGCCAGGAACCATCGCGGGCGATGAACTTCACGCCGTCATACGACTTCATGTCGGTGAGCGGCGAGCGGAGCAGTTTGGCGGGCGGATTGTTCTGGCAGAACTCCATGAGCGCGGCCCGTTTCTCGACGGGAAAAGGCGTGTCGAGCCGGGCGCAGCGGTGCGGGCCGTATTTTTTCTCCAGCCCCGCAATCAGCTGGTTGATTGACTGCTTCTCCGTGGCCAGCATTTCCAGCAGCATCAGGCCGGCGAGGATGCCATCGCGCTCGGGGATGTGGCCGGGGAAGCCGATGCCGCCGCTCTCCTCGGCGCCGAGCACGTAGTTCCCCTGGAGCATTTCCGCCGCGATGTATTTGAAGCCCACCCCGGTCTCGACCAGTTCCAGACCGTAGTCCGCGCACATCTTATCGACCATCGAAGTCGTGGTCAGGGCCTTGATCATGCGCCCGCGCGCGCGGCGGTTCACCACGTAATGGCGCAGCAGCAGGCAGATCAACTGATGCGTGGACAGCGGCTGGCCGCGCCCGTCCAGGCCGCCCACGCGGTCGGCGTCGCCGTCCGTCACGAGGCAAAGGTCGTGCGGGTGTTTGGCCAGATACTGCGTGGTGCGCGCATAATTTTTAGCAATGGGTTCGGGATTGATGCCCCCGAACAAAGTGTCGTGCTTCGCGTTCAAAGTCGTGACGCGGCAGGTCGTGCCGGCCAGCAACTCCTCGAAGCAACCCGCGCCCACCCCGAAGAGCGCGTCGTGGGCGAACCGCAGTTTCGATTTTGCGATGAGTTTGAAATCCACCAACCCCTTGATGGCCGCGAAATGTTCCCCGCGAATGTCGATGATCTCCACGCCCTTGGTCCGGCCCGGGCCGATGGATTGGCTCTGCACGGGCGTGGCATCCAGCAAACCCTCGATGGCCTGGCACGTCGCCGGTTCCGCCGAGCCGCCGAAGTGGGCCTTGAGTTTGAAGCCGTTGAAGGCCGGCGGATTGTGGCTCGCGGTCAGCATCACGCCGCCGATACCGCCATGTTTCTTCACCGCGAAGGACACACTCGGCGTCGGCGTCGGCACCGAGGTCAGGGTCACGCCGAAGCCGTTGCCCGCCAGTACCTCGGCGGTGCGCCGTCCGAATTCAGCGGACAGGAAGCGCCGGTCATAGCCCACCACGACATGCTGGGCCGTGCCGGGCACGGGGTGGCGTTTCCAGTATTCCGCCGTGGCCTGGGCCACCCGCTCCACATTGGTGAAGGTGAAATCTTCCGCGATGATCGCGCGCCAGCCGTCCGTGCCGAATTTGATTTGCCCCATAAGTTGCTGTGCATCTTGGGGCGCTTGTCTGGCCCGCAAAACATGCGTGATGATGTTGCACGCGCCAGACGGCCCGGCAAGCGTCGGGTGCTTAGCCCAGCCGGTCCCCGACTCGCAGCGGGTAACCGGCGAGAAAGGGAGCCGCGCCCAATCTCTTTCCGCCCTCGCGCTGCAATTCAAGAATCCGCAATGCGCCCGTGCCGCAGCCCACGATGATTCCTTCGCGGTCAGCGGAAATGATTTCACCCGCCGTGCCTTGCGCGGTGTCCACCGGTTCGACGCGAAGAATCTTCAACAGCACCGGGGCCGGGTCGCGCTGTAAAAAGGTGAAGGTGCCCGGCCACGGAGTGAGTCCGCGCACGCGATGCCAAAGCCCTAGCGCAGGCTGCGTCCAGTCGAGCTTGCCATCCTCTTTCTTGATCTTGCGCGCGTAGCTCGCGCCCTCGGCAGGTTGCGGCTGCGGCGTGATCTTTCCCGCGACGTAATCCGCCACCGTCCGTCCGAGCAACTCTCCCCCAAGCAAGGCGAGCCGGTCGTGCAAGGTCTGCGCCGTGTCCTCCGCCGTGATGGCGGTGCGCGCCGTACTCACGATGTCGCCGGTGTCGAGTCCCGCGTTCATCCGCATGAGCGTCACGCCCGTCTCGGCGTCGCCGTTCAGGATGGCCCATTGAATGGGCGCGGCCCCGCGATACTTGGGCAGCAGGGAAGTGTGGATGTTCAGACAGCCGAAGCGGGGTACGTCGAGCAGGCCCTGGGGTAGAATTTGTCCGTAGGCCGCCACGATGATCAGGTCGGGCGCGAGCTGGCGGACTTGTCCGATGAACCCTTCGTCCCGCGCGCGCTCCGGTTGGAGCACGGGAAGATTCTTGAGCTGCGCCAGCTCCTTGACCGCTGAGGGTTGCAGCTTGAGGTCGCGTCCGCGCGGTTGGTCGGGCTGGGTGACGACGGCCAGGAGGTTCCACTCGGGCCGGTCGCAGAGTGACTGCAACACCGTCGCGGCCAGCGGAGGCGTGCCCATGAAGATGAGGCGCAACGGAGTCATGGGAGTGCGCCCGGCGTGCTCAGCCCTCGCGCTTCAACTGGGCGAGGATGTCGAGAATGTGGCGCAGCACATTCAACGGTGACTCGCCCGAGTCGATGTGGTGAACGATCTTCGGCCCGTAGAAATCCAGCACGGCCTTGGTCTCGCTTTCGTAGGTTTCGAGCCGCTGGCGGATGATGTCGAGATTGGCGTCGTCGAGGCGGTTCTCGCGCAGGGCGCGGCGCTGCAAACGCTCCACCATCTTGGTCATGTCGGCGCAGGCGAGATGCAAGACGGCCTTCACGTCGAGCGTATCGCGCAGAATTTCGGCCTGGCAGGAATTGCGCGGGATGCCGTCGAGCACCAGCGTGTCGTGGGCCGGGTCGAAGGATTGACTCATCGTGGCCCCCTCAATGTTCCGCCGCCAGAGGTTGATGGTCGGCTCGTCCGGCACGAGCTGACCCTTGCTGGAGAATTCGATGAAGAGGCGCCCGAGGGGATCGGTGATGCGCAGATTGCGGAAGGCGTCGCCGCAGGCGAAGTGGAAGAGACCGGGAATGGTCCCGAGAATTTTGCCCTGCGTGCCCTTGCCCGAGCCGGGCGCTCCAAAAAGTAGAACCGTGCGGTATTTCATGCTGATGAACTTGGCGGCTACGCGTCCTTGTGCTTGACCGTGACTTCAAAAATTTCCGTGAAGGGAATCATCACATCCTCCGTGGCCGTGCCCTTGCGAATTTGCAGAAACAACTCGTTCGGCTCGATCTTGCTCAGGCGCTGGCCGGTGAATTCGCCGCGCGCGGACTTGATGTGAATGACGCGGTCCCGCTCGGCCTCGCCTGGGACCATTTTCAGGAAACCGGCAAACTTAGTTTCAAAGAAGCGGCGGTTGAAGGTGAA
Source organism: Akkermansia sp. (assembly GCA_043785945.1). GTDB lineage: Bacteria > Verrucomicrobiota > Verrucomicrobiia > Limisphaerales > SIBH01 > JANNGC01. The sequence goes on along the minus strand of JAYVWQ010000201.1, from coordinate 40 downwards.
CTGGCCGCGCGCGTAAACGACGGCGGCGGGCAGGACTGGC
>JAYVWQ010000200.1:0-2221 GCA_043785945.1 Akkermansia sp. | reverse complement strand
AGATCCATCGCGAGTTCCAGCGACGGCAGTTGAGTCCCCTGGCCGATACGTTGGGCGGCGATCTGATCGACGGTGGTTCCCAGATAGTAATCCGTGCTTTCCGTCAGCTTCGCCTTGGCCGCGCTGAGGAACGCGGAATTGGAGGTGGCATGGCTGCCGGGGTAGGCGTTCTGCAGTTCGAGATTGGAGATTGCCGTGACGTGTTCCCGCACCGGCGCGAGCGAACTGAGGATCGGAGAAAGCGGGTCGAGCTTGTCGCCGGGCGGGGTCCATCGCGTGATGTCACAGCCCATTGGCATGAAGACGAAGCCGAGGCGGCGTACCGGCTGAGCCGCAGTCTTCGCCAGGGGCGTCGCGGCGGGCACCATTGATTCCAACAGCGGCAATGCCATCGTCGCTCCCATTCCGCGCAGGAACGTGCGCCGGGGCATGAACTTCTTCGTGATGAAACTCATAATGCTTTCCTCAGGGTGAACGACGGGCTGTTGACGACTCCAAGTATGATGGACGAGAAGCGGTAATCATTCGCCTGCGCGTCGCGGACAATTTTGCGGACGGCAGGGGCGTCTGACGATTCCACGCCGCGACCGAGTGCGAAGGTGAGGAGTTTCTCGGTCAATGTGCTGACGAACAGATCGGGATGTTTCAGCAACCCCGCTTCCAGCCCTGCCACACCGACGAATTTGCTACCGTCGGGCAGACCGCCGGTCACATCGATGAGCTGGCCATCCTCGACCGTGCGCCAGCGGCCGATGGCATCGAAGTTTTCAAGCGCGAAGCCGACCGGGTCCATGAGATTGTGGCAGCTCGCGCAAGCGGCGTTGGCGCGATGTTCGCCGAGTCGTGCGCGCATCGGCAGCGAATCGGAAAGGGTGTTCTCCTGGATGGCCGGGACGCTGGCGGGCGGCGGGGGCGGCGGGGTGCCGAGCAGATTTCCCAGAATCCAGTTGCCGCGCAGGACCGGCGAGGTGCGCGTGGCGTAAGAGGTCACCGTGAGCACACTGCCTTGCCGGAGCAAGCCGCCACGCTCGCTGTTTTTGTCCAGGGCGACGCGACGGAACTGGCTGCCGTAGATGTTATCAATGTTGTAATGCTTCGCGAGTCGCTCGTTGAGGAAGGTGTAATCAGCGTGCAACAGGGCGAGCACGCTGCGGTCTTCGCGCAGCACGGTCTCGAAGTGCAACTCGGTTTCGCGACGGAAAGCCTGGCGCAGATTATCGTCGAAATCAGGGAAGAGCCGTAGGTCCGGCGTGAAGGATTCAAGGTTGCGCAGTTGAAGCCATTGCCCAGCGAAGTTGCTGGCAAAATTTCCAGCCCGCGGGTCCGCCAGCATCCGACGCACTTGCCGCTCCAGGATCTTGGGGGTGTGCAGCTCACCACGCTCGGCGGTCGCCAGCAGTTCATCGTCAGGAATGCTGCTCCATAGGAAAAACGAGAGCCCCGAGGCCAGAGCCAAATCACTCAGGCGATACGCGGTGCCGGGAGCGACCCCGGCAGGTTCGCGCTCGATGCGGAAAAGAAACTCTGGGTTGATGAGCACGGCATTGAGAGCCGCCTGGATGCCCGCCTCGAAACCTTCCTCGGCCTCCGCGCGTCGATAAAACTCCATCGGCTTCTGGAGATCCGCGCGGGTCACGGGACGGCGGTAGGCGCGTCTGGTGAGCGTGGAAAGAATCTTTTCCGCGCAGGCGTCGTTCTCGGCAGCGTTCTCGGGCTGGATCACGAAAATCCGGCGGCGGCTGGGAGTGTCACCCGGCCCGGTCGAGTCGTATGGACCGTTGATGGAGATCTGATAGAGGGCCGGCGTGAGGCGCGGATGCCGGTGCATGTTGTAGCGGGCTTGATACGGCTGGCGCTTGAGTTCGAGAAGCGACGAGGGATTCTTCACGAAGGTCACGCCGAGCTGATGCGGCCCGGCAGCGACATGGATGCGGGACTTAAGATGCGCATCGACCTTCTCGAAGTTACGGTCGCCCTTCGGCGGAGCGACGGTGAATGTCTTCACCGGTTCGCGATCCAGCAACACCTCGATCTCGTGCGGCTCGCGCAGGCCCTCAACCTCCTCGTTACGATCACGCGTCAGGCGAATCTGGATCTCATACTCGCCATCGCGTGGGAACGTGTGGTGGAGCAACATGCCGCCGCGCGTGCCGGGCGGCATGCCTTCGACGTTTTCTTCCTGCGTAAGATCGGGCCGAGGGCGATAGGTGTCCCCGCCGGG
>JAYVWQ010000199.1:0-5334 GCA_043785945.1 Akkermansia sp. | reverse complement strand
CGCCTCGCCGCCTTTGAGAAGTTCATCCTCGCGCAGCATCCCTACGACACCCCGGAGTTCGTCGTGCTCCCGATGAAAAGCGGCACGCGCCGGTATTTGGACTGGATCAAGGCGAGCGTAGGATAAACGAGAACGGAGCGCGGGCGTCGCGCCCGCAGATTTCTGCGGCGGTCGGATTCGATTCACGCGGACGAGCCGTCCGCGCTCCGTTCTAATCCCCCTTCGGCTCCAGCCGGGCAATGGCCGCCATAATCTCGTCGGCGATCTGCTGATAAATGGCCTTGAGCCGTTCCTTGGAACACACCTTCGCCTCGGCCCGCAGTTCGCGGAAATGCAGCGGCTCGCCATACTTCACCGTCACGCGCACCGGCTTGGGAAAACGCACCGCGCGTCCGTAGGCCTCGAACGTCCCCCAGACCCGCACCGGCACCACCGGGGCCTCGCTCTTGATCACAATCATCCCGACGCCCGAGCGCACCGGCTGCAACTGTCCGTCCCGTGTGCGCGTGCCCTCGGGGAAGAGGATGACCGCACGCCCCTTGTTCAGCGCGGCCACGATCCGCTTCATGCCGCTGGCCCCGCCGCCGTCGCGGTCGAGCGGCACGGCCTGCCAATGGTTCAGCAGCCAGCGGCTGAGACCAAAGCGAAACAACGTGTCGCGGGCGAGGAAGCTGCATTCGCGGTGCAAACCCGAACCAACCAGCGGCGGGTCGAGGAAGCTGGCGTGATTTGAGGCGAGCAGCACCGCGCCCGTCTCCGGCACCCGTTCGGGATTCAGCACGCGCCAGCGGAAATACAGCGCATACATCGCGCGGAAACCCAGCCAGCCGATGCGGTAGATGAAGTTCACCTCGGGGCGGCGATTCGGCGCTCCACTTCCGCGATGATGCGGCCGCTCGTTTCGTCCGGTGTTTCCCCGGAGTTGTTGATGATGCACGCGCCCAGCGGAATCATCAGCGGCGCGCTGGCCCGCTGGCTGTCGCGTTCGTCGCGCGCGGCCAGGTTTTCCTCCACGCCCTGCTCGGAACGTCGCTTGGCCCGCTCGCTCAACGAGGCGTCGAGGTAGAATTTGAAATCCGTCTCGGGAAAAACATTCGAGCCGATGTCGCGCCCCTCCATGACGAGGCTGCCGAATTGCACGCACTCGCGCTGCTTGAGCTTCATCCACTCACGCACCTTCGGCACGGCGGCGACGTGCGACACAGCCTCGCTCGTCTCGATGGTGCGGGCTTCCTTCTCGGGATAATAACCATCCACCGTCAGGCGCACGGACTGGTCGATGCACTGCAAAGCCGTCTTCCAGCGGCGGCAGGTGTTAGCCACCGCCTTCTCGTCGTTCACGTCGATACGCTTTTGCAGGCAATACCAGGCCAGGGTGCGGTACATCGCGCCCGTGTCCACATAGACGAACCCGAGCTTGCGGGCCACCAGCTTGGCGTTGGTGCTCTTCCCGCTGGCGCTGGTGCCGTCGATGGCGATGACGATGGGCGACTTGGTTTCCATGATTTGTGCTGATCCCGTCCGTCCGCGAGGACAAGCCGGGCGGGATTTATGTTTTCCAATCGCTCCAGAAGCAATCCGAGAATTAAGCCAATTCAGTCTTGCCCCGCAGTCGGTCTGACTAAACAGCCCGTGGCCGTCCCATTCCGCGCTTTGCAAGTTGGACATCACGTCTGCCCTCCGGCATAAATCGCCGCCATGCATGATTTTCAGTATGTCGGTAACAAGCTGTTCTGTGAGCGCGTGAACGTCGAGGCGCTGGCCAAGAAACACGGCACGCCGCTTTACGTTTATTCCCAGCACACCCTCGAGGATCATTTCCAGAAGCTCGACTCCGCGCTCGGTTCGCTCGACCACCTCATTTGCTTCGCCATGAAGGCGAACTCCAACCTCGCCGTCATGCGCACCTTCGCCAATCTCGGCAGCGGCTTCGACACCGTCAGCGCGGGTGAACTCAAGCGCGTCATTGCCGCCGGAGGCGACCCCAAAAAATGCGTTTTCGCTGGCGTGGGCAAGACCGAGGCGGAAATCGAGTTCGCCCTCCGCCAGGGGATTTACTCCTTCAACGTCGAGAGCGAGCCGGAATTGCAGCGCATCAACAAGGTCGCGGCGCGCTTGAAGAAGATCGCCCCCGTGGCCGTGCGCGTGAACCCGAACATCGACGCCGGCACCCACGCCAAAATCACCACCGGCACCTACGAGAACAAATTTGGCATCGCGTTCGAGCAGGTCGAGGGCGTTTATGCCCGCGCCAGCAAGTTGAAGAATCTCCGCCTGCGCGGCATCCAGATGCACATTGGCTCGCAGCTCACCCAGGTCACGCCCTTCGAGCTGGCGGTGAAGAAAGTCCTGCCCCTCGTGCAGAAGCTCGCCGCGAAATACAGCTTCGAGTTCTTCAGCATTGGCGGCGGACTCGGCATCGTCTATGACCCCGCGCTGGCCAGCGGTTCCGCTGCCTGGTGGCAGGGGAAGGACGCCAAGAAAATTCTCACCCCCGCCAGCTACGCGGCCAAGCTCGTGCCCCTGCTCGCGCCGCTCGGGCTGAAGATTCTGCTCGAACCCGGCCGCTTCATGGTCGGCAACGCCGGCATCCTCGTCACCCGCGTGGAATACGTGAAGCGCACCGGCAAGAAGAATTTCGTCATCGTCGATGCCGCCATGAACGACCTCATCCGCCCGGCCTTCTACGATTCCTTTCACGAGATCGTGCCCCTCGCCAAGAACGGCGCGGCCACCGTCTCCAGCGACGTGGTCGGGCCGATTTGCGAATCCGGCGATTACTTCGCCAAGAACCGTCCGCTCGCCAAGGTCGGCGAGGGCGACTACCTCGCGCTCCTCAGCGCCGGGGCCTACGGCTTCGTCATGGCCTCGAACTACAACTCGCGCGGCACGGCGGCGGAAGTTCTGGTCAAGGGCAACAAGTCCGAAGTCGTGCGCCCGCGCCAAGACGTGGACGACATTTGGGCCAGCGAGAAGCTGCCGGGCTGGATGCGCTGATTACGGACTGGTCGCAGACCGACCATGCGATGGTAGCCGTGGATTTCAATCCACGGATGAGGCGTAGCGGGGAGGCCGCCTCGCGGAGCGACGTTTGAACGCGCGGGGTTTTATTTCAGCCGTCGCTCCGCCACGAAAAGCTGGAGCCCACGGCTACCATCGGGTCATCGCTCCGCGATGCGAGCAACACGGGGGAAACATCACGCTTCAGCAGTTGTTCACCAAACTAGCACCCACGTTGGAACGTAGCCGTTCATGGTGCATCCTCCCGATATCACCTCCTCGCCTGTTTCCTTATTGTAGAAAGAGGTGGAACCCCAGCCATAAACGACTCGAACAAACTTGGGAGGGCCGGGACGAGTACGAAAACTGATATCGACCGGCAACAATGATAAAGCCAGGGAACCGATCAACAACACGTTGAGCGCAGTCTGCCTTCGCGGTATGGAAAGAAAAGGGAGGGTGATGATACAGGCAAAAGCGAAGATCAGAGCCGTCCAGCGGAAAAACGCTGCCAGCCAAAACAGCACGGAAAATAAAAGCGCAGCTATTATTAGAACTCGGGAAACGAGCTTCGTATTGCTCTGCATGGCCACACCATCGCTCTTCGCGTTTATCCCGCCAAATCAATACTGACCGCCGTCTTGCCCACCCCTACCTACTCAACGCCGCCGGAGACAGCTTGGTGTAGCAGCACATGGCACGGATACACTCACCACGGCGCGAGGGTCGCAATGACCTGCCGCCCGTGGCGGCGGTATTGGCGGAAGTCGCGGTCGAGCGTGAACACGCGGGAGTCGCGATGCAGTTCGGAGAGCCGCACGAGCGAGGCGTCGGCCAGGGACATCGGCACATTGGCGTAACGCTCCATCAGGGTTTCCAAGGCGGCGGCTTCCGTCTCCACATCAAAGGCGATTTGCAGGATGCCGCGTTGCACAGCGCGCAGAATCACGCCGGGATGGCCGGTGCCGCGCTGGAGAAGAAAGCAGGCTTCGGTGAGCACCGGCTCTGTGGTCAGCAACGGCGGGGTCAGTGCGCCCATCTGCTCCTGCGCCCAGCCGTGCCATTGATCCTTGCGGTCGTAGAACGCCACGAGCGGCCCGCTGTCGAGGATCGTGCGGGTCATTTGCCGAAGCCTTCCATGTGCTTCGGGTTGGTGGACAAATCCTTGGGTCCGTCGAAAAAGCCGTCGAGGTCGCCTAGCAAATCGCGGCAGCTTTGGGCACCACCGTGGCCGGCCCGTTCCCGTTCCAGTGCTTCGCGCACGACGTCCGATTGCGTGCGGTTCAGTTTCTTGGAGCGCTGTTCAATCCAATGGGCCAGCGGTTCAGACAATTTCACCGAAAGCGTCTTCATGGGCCGACGGTATGACGATTCGGACAGACGCGCAAGACGCCAATTGTCAGACTCGGGAAAGTGCCGCCGGAGACAGCTTGGTGTGGCAGCGCATGGTGCGCACGTCCACCGCTTCCATGCCGGCGGCGCGGATGGCCGTCATGCCCAAATCGGTGTCTTCGTAGCCCCGGCAGAATTGCGGTTCCACCCCGAGGCGGCGCGCGGCTTCGAGGAAGATGTCGGGCGCGGGCTTCTGGTTCTGCACCATCTCGCTCGTCACCACCGCATCAAAGAGATGGCGGATGCCGAGTTGTTCGAGCACGCGGCAGATGATCTTCTGATTGCCGCCCGAGGCCACGGCCATCGGAATCTTGCCGTGATGCTCCAGCGCGATGCCCACCACTTCGTCGATGACCGTGACCTCGTGCATGATGCCGAGATAGACCTCCTCCTTCTCATGGGCCACGGCCAGCGGGTCAATGTCCAGGCCCTGCTCCTCGCGGAGCAGCTTGAGGATGTCGCGCGAGGGCACGCCGCCCATCGCATAAAAGCGTTCCTCGGGGAAGTGCAGGCCGTGGCGGCTGGTCACGGCGTTCCACGCACGCCAATGCAGGGGCATGGTGTCGGCCAGCGTGCCGTCGCAGTCAAAGATGATGGCTTTGATCATAAATTATTTTTTTAAGTTGAGCGAAAACGCGTGGTAATGGGCGCAGGAAAAAGCGGCGCTAAAGCTGCCGCACTCCAAACGCTTCGCGAGTAACAAGGCGCCTGATGCTGCGCGCCAGCGTTTGGAGTGCGGTGGCTTTAGCGCCGCTTTCGACACGGTGGCGATGTCGAGACGTTCTCGCTCCAACCTTGGGCCTTGGACTTTGAACCTCGGACTCATCACACCGTCAGCGCCTTTAACTTCTCCTCCACGTCATGGGCCATGAGCGGGCCGACGAGCGAGTCGATCTTGCCCTCAAGGAAGTTGGAGAGGTTGTAGAGCGTGAGTTCGATGCG
>JAYVWQ010000198.1:0-6110 GCA_043785945.1 Akkermansia sp. | reverse complement strand
AGCGAAGTCCTCTTCCGCCTCTGCGCCAACACCGACCCGCAGCGCGACAGCATCTTCACCAAAGGCCCGTCCGACGTGCTCGACCACGCCACTTCCGAGATGGCGATGGGATCAAAACTTGGAATTGATGCCACTAAGAAATTGCCCGGAGAGGGGTTCAAGCGTCCGTGGCCTCCGCTGATTAAAATGGATGAAGCCGTGCGGAATAAAATCGCTGCGTTATTCCAGGGAGGGCATTAGTCTGGCCGAACTGAGCCAGCCCATGAGTGATGTGACGCAAATTCTTCAGGCCATTGAACGGGGCGAGAACTCCGCCGAACGGCTCCTCCCCTTGGTCTATGAGGAATTGCGCAAACTCGCTGCTGCGAAAATGGCCAACGAAGCCGCCGGTCACACACTCCAGCCAACAGCACTGGTTCACGAAGCGTGGCTGCGACTTGCGGGCAACGATGCGAGCACTCCCTTCGCCAACCGCGCCCATTTTTTTGCCGCCGCCGCCGAAGCCATGCGCCGCATTCTCATCGAGCGCGCGCGGCGCAAGGCGACGCACAAGCGGGGTCGGGATGCGCAACGGGTGGATTTGGACAAATTGGACATCGCCGCAGAGGCCGACAGTGACACGGTCCTGCTCGTCAATGAATCTCTGGAAAAGTTGGAAAAAGAAGATCCCCGGGCGGCCGAACTCGTGAAGCTGCGTTTCTTCGGAGGACTCACGCTGGAAGAATCCGGGCAGGTTCTCGGCTTCACGGAGCGGACGGCCAAACGCTGCTGGGCTTTTGCGCGCGCGTGGCTTTTCGATGAGATAGGCCGGGAGATCGAACGGTGATCTTGCCATTACCGTGTCCCCTTTTGTCCGAATTTCTCGCATGATGTGATGCAAGCCAAACCATCGAGGCTTTAAACCAGAGCGACCATGAATTCAGATCCATCGCTTCGCGCCATCTTTAACGAGGCGCTCGACCGTCCGGACGCCGCCGCGCGCGCGCGTCATCTGGACGAAGCGTGCGGCGCGGACGCGGCGCTTCGGGAACGGGTGGAGAAACTCCTGCGCGCGGACGACGAGGCGGGGGGATTCTTTTCCGATCCAAACTCCCGGCCGCAATCATTCCCTCCCGCAGCTTCGACGTTGCCCAGCACTCTGCCCGTGACCGAGAAAGCGGGCGACCGGATTGGCCGCTACAAATTGCTTCAGCAAATCGGCGAGGGCGGTTGCGGCGTGGTTTACATGGCCGAGCAGGAGGAGGCGGTCCGCCGCCGCGTCGCGCTCAAGGTCATCAAGCTCGGCATGGACACCAAGCATGTCATCGCCCGCTTCGAGGCGGAGCGGCAGGCGCTGGCGATGATGGATCATCCGAACATCGCGCAGGTATTCGACGCGGGCGCGACGGATTCCGGCCGTCCCTTCTTCGTGATGGAACTGGTGCGCGGTGTGAAGATCACCGAGTTTTGCGACGACAAGAAGCTTTCAACTCAAGAGCGGCTCGATCTTTTCATGCAAGTCTGCGCGGCCATTCAACACGCGCATCAGAAGGGAATCATTCATCGCGACCTCAAGCCGTCGAACATTCTGGTGACGATGATTGATGGAGCCGCGGTGCCGAAGGTGATTGATTTCGGAATCGCCAAGGCTACGAACAACCAACCGCTCACGGACAAGACGCTGTTCACGGCGTTCGAGCAATTCATCGGCACGCCGGCCTACATGAGTCCCGAACAGGCGGAGATGAGCGGCGTGAACGTGGACACGCGCACGGACATCTACAGCCTCGGCGTGGTGCTCTACGAGTTGCTCACCGGCAAAACGCCCTTTGACGCGGAAGCGCTCTGTCGTTCCGGCATTGACGAAATCCGCCGCACCATTCGCGAGCAGGAGCCGCCCAAGCCTTCGACGCGGCTGCACACGCTGGCACAAGCCGACCTCACAACCGTTGCCCAAGCTCGACACACCGACGCGCCCAAGCTCGTCCATCTGGTGCAGGGCGATCTCGATTGGGTGGTGATGAAGTGTCTGGAGAAGGACCGCAATCGCCGCTATGAAACGGTCAATGGCCTGGCGATGGACGTGCAGCGCCATTTGAGCGATGAGCCAGTCGTCGCCCGTCCGCCCACCGCCGCCTACCGGCTGCAAAAGTTGGTTCGCCGGAACAAGCTCGCCTTCGCCGCCGCCAGTGCCGTGACGGTTGCGCTCATCATTGGACTGGGCATTTCGACGTGGATGTTTTTCAAGGAGAAGCAAGCTCGTGAGCGGGCCGTTGCCGCTGAAAAGGCTCAGAGCCAGGAACGCAAAAAAGCCGAGACGGAGGCCAGCAAAAGCCGGCAAGTCGCCCAGTTCCTCAAGGACATGCTTGATGGCGTCGGCCCGTCGGTCGCGTTGGGCCGCGACACGAAGATGCTGCGGGAGATTCTGGACAAGACGGCGGATCGGATCGGCAAAGACCTCAAAGACGAGCCGGATGTTGAGGCCGAGTTGCGAAGCACCGTTGGGGAGGTTTACGGGGAACTGGGCGAGTATGAAAAGGCTGAGGCAATGCTATACCAAGCCCTCGCAATCCAGAAACAATTGCTCGGAAACGAGCACCGGAATGTGGCCAATTCGCTCCAAAAACTGGCCGGAGCCGTTCGCCGCCAAGGCAAGAACGCCGAGGCTGAAAAAATGTATCGCGAGGTACTGGCAATGCGCAGGAAACTGTTGGGCAACGACCACTCCGAGGTCGCCGAGACGCTTAATAATTTGGGCAGTCTCCTCACCAAGGAAGGCAACTACGCTGCAGCCGAAGTCGTGCTGCGGGAGGCTCTGGCAACGCGAAGGAGACTCTTCGGCAGCGAGTATTGGGCAATAGGCGAGTCGCTCGATAACTTGGGTTGCGCGCTCTGTGCTCAGGACAATCTCACTGAGGCCGCACCGATGCTCTACGAAGCTTTGGCGATCCGGAGGAAAGCTCACGGCAGCGAGCATCCTACGGTGGCCTTTTCGCTCGATAATTTGGGCAGGTTGCTCCTAAGGGAGCGCAAGTTGACCGAGGCGGAAGCGATGATGCGTGAAAGCTTAACGATTCGTAGAAAGCTGTTGGGGGACGGGCATCCATTGGTTGCCTATTCACTTTCATGCGTGGGGTATGTGCTCAGCGCTCAAGGCAAGTTTCAAGAAGCGGAATCGCTCCAGCGCGAATTACTTCAGTCACGTCGGAAACTTTTCGACCCTATCCATCGAGAGGTTGAAGGCGCGCTTGGCTCCCTGGCTAGGGTGCTCCACCAGGCAGGCAAGCTCGCCGAGGCCGAAGCCGTGTGGCGCGAGGAGTTGGCAATGGAGAAAAAGCTTTCGGGGGACGAGCATCCCTTCGTGGCCAATTCGCTCGATGAATTGGCGACCGTGCTCCGCGATTCAGGCAAATTGAGTGAGGCTGCGACGTTGTTCCGCGAAGCGCTGGCGTTGCGAAGGAAGCTCCCGGCCGATGAACAGCAATTGGCTGCCACCCTTGCGGAGTTAACGCAGACTCTGCTTGTCCAGCAAAAGTTCACCGAAGCCGAACCGCCGGCCCGCGAGTGTCTGACCCTCCACGAAAAGAAACTTCCCGGCGATTGGCTGACATTCAACACCCGGGCCATGCTTGGTCGCAGTCTGCTGGGGCAGAAGAAATACGCCGAAGCCGAACCGTTGCTGCTCTCCGGCTACGAGGGCATGAAGCTGCGCGAAGATAAGATTCCCCCCAATTTCAAACCGCGCCTGAAAGAGAGCCTTCAGCGCCTCGTGCAGCTCTACGAAGCCACCGAGCAGCCGGGCAAAGCGGACGATTGGAAGAAAAAGCTGGCCGAGTTCGACCAGGCTGAGATCGGGAAGAAAGTCGCCGCCCCCAAACCGTAGCGGCAGGGTTGGGGCGCGTCACTGCGTTCGCGCCGCTTCTGCTTGATCCAATGGACGGCGCGCATGGAGTGACGCGCCCCAACCTTTGTTGGATTTTAAGCTTTGGAGCTTCCTTGGTGTTTGGAATTTGGATTTTTCCCGTGTCCCCTTTTTCCCGCCGTTCGCGCCTTGTTGGGTACAAGTGCATTTCTGGACCGAGAACGGGTCCTGAATCCGCACTGCAGCCGCAAGGCGAACTTAAACAAAAAACAGATCACGATTATGAAAAAACTAAATGATTCAAACATAAGCAACGCGGCGGCGCTGCTAACCCCTATCCGTCGCTTCCCAAGGCTCGTCATGGGCGCTCTGCTCGCCATCGGGTGTTGCGCCGCAAGTGAGGCCCAGGGACAAAGCCGGATTTACTACACGGTTAATCATCCCGATTATCACGACGCGAGCATGGCGGTGAATGGCACCGACAAGCGCGCCGACACCGCCGGAGAACCAAGCTACGTCCTGCACGGCGGACAGCGGTGGTTCCTCCAGCTCCGGAGCGTCCCAGGCACCTACCCCGACGGCCGCAGCCGCTACGAGGTCTTCGCCGTGAGCCAGAATCAGTCGAGCGCCGTCCAGATCAGCGACGACCCGAGCTTCGCGCCCAACGACGTCCGGTGGCTCAAGAACGACGGTGCCATCTCATACTCCGGCATCCACTACCTCACCGGCCCGCTCGACGGGGAGTCGCAAATCAGGCGCGTCGCCGTCGCCGAGAGTTTTGGGGGCGTGCTGGCACCGGCGGGCCTCGCGACCGTGGTGGCCACCGCCGGCGTCACGGTGGTGAGCGGGCCCTACCTGCAGTCCGACATCTTTTCCCATGATTGGGCGCCGAGCGGGGCCGAGCTTGTGTTCCAGGATTCACCGGGCGTCAACGCCGGCTACTCCGTCTTTATTCTTCGGCGCGTGAACGTCACCACGGGCGCCGTCTCTTTCATCATCGATGGCAGCACCCACCCCGTCTATGCTCCCAACGGCACCGAGATCGCGTTTCAACGCGGCGGCTATCGGATCACCCCGGGCATCTACGCCATCCATCCTGACGGATCGGGGCTGCGGCTCATCGTGAAGGACAGTCAGTGGATGGCGAACTATAGTCCCTCATGGTCACCGGACGGGGCCAGCCTGGCGTTCAACCGCCAGACCACCACCTACGACAGGAAGTCCACATACTATTACACCTACACGCATGACATCTTCAGCGTGCCGTCCGCGGGCGGGAAGGCCGCGAACCTGACCGGCGACACGGCCCATCCCTCCTTTTTGACGGGCTGGCGCTGAAATGACTTGAAATGACTCTGTGCGAGTACAACCATCAGCAATCCTCAAAATCTTTAGGCCACGGCCACATCATGAACACACGAACAAGAACCCTCCTGACGCTTCTCGTCACCGTCCTCTCCGCGCCCGCCTCCGCGCAGGTGTCCCATACGCTCCAGCATTCCATCCCCGCGCCGCCGACGGCCCGTGTGCAGAGTGGCGCCGGCTTCGGCCAGAGCGTGGCGGTGGATGTGGGGTTTACCGTTGTCGGTGCACACCACGCTGACATTGGCGCGTATGACTCGGGTGTGGTGAAGGTGTTCGACTCGACCACGGGCGCGCTGCTCTTCGTGCTGCCCAACCCCAGCCCGGCGGCAGGTGACCTCTTCGGGTATCGGGTGGCCATCTCCGGCACGCGCGTGGTGGTCGGGGCGTATGCGGACGACACCGGAGCGACCGACTCCGGGAGCGCGTATGTGTATGACCTCGGCAGCGCAACGCCAACCGTGCCGGTGGCGACGCTGAACAACCCGAGCCCGGCGGCGGGTGACTTCTTCGGCGCGTCGGTGGCCATCTCCGGCTCGCGGGTGGTGGTCGGGGCTCGAGGGGACGACACGGGAGCGACCGACGCGGGGAGTGCGTATGTGTATGACCTCAGCAGCGGCACGCCCACGGTGCCCGTGGCTACGCTGAACAACCCCAGCCCAGCGGCGGATGACAACTTCGGCCTCTCGGTGTCCATCTCCGGCACGCGGGTGGTAGTGGGGGCATGGCGGGACGACACAGGAGCGACCGACGCGGGCAGCGCGTATGTGTATGACGTTGGCAGCGGGACACCCACCGTGCCGGTCGCGACGCTGAACAACCCCGGCCCGGCGGCGAATGACCTTTTCGGCTACCACGTAGCTATCTCCGGCACGCGGGTGGTGGTGGGGGCTTTCGGAGACGACAC
>JAYVWQ010000197.1:0-2457 GCA_043785945.1 Akkermansia sp. | reverse complement strand
GAAGAAGAACCGCGATTACTTCACCACGCTCTCGGTGCTGCCCGAAGACGCGCCGGACAAGGCGGAGTTCGTCGAGCTCGACTTCGTGAAGGGCGATTGCGTGGCCGTGAACGGCAAGAAGCTGACGCCGCTCCAGGTCATGAAGACGCTCAACAAGCTCGGCGGCAAACACGGCGTGGGCCGCGTGGACATGGTCGAGAACCGCTTCGTGGGCATGAAGAGCCGCGGCGTCTATGAGACCCCGGGCGGCAGCATCCTGCACTACGCCCATCGCCAGATGGAAAGCCTCACGATGGACCGCGAGGTCATGCACCAGCGCGACGCGTTCGTCCCGAAGTATGCCGAGCTGGTTTACAACGGCTTCTGGTATGCGCCCGAGCGGCTCGCCCTCCAGGCCTACGTCGAGGAGAGCCAGAAGAATATCACCGGCACCGTGCGCGTGAAGCTCTACAAGGGCGGCCTCTACGTCGCGGGCCGCAAGAGTCCGTTCTCCATGTATAACCCGCACATCGCCACGATGGAGGCCGATCCGACCAAGGCCTACAACCAGGACGACGCCACCGGCTTCATCCGCCTGAACGGGCTGCGCCTGCGCGTGAACTCGACGGTGAACGGGGCTGGGAATCTCTCCAAAACTGCGTAAGCTCCACACGTGCTCACTCGACTCAGAGTTTCAGGGTTCAAGAACCTGGTGGACGTGGATGTCCGCTTTGGTCCCTTCACCTGCATCGCTGGTCGCAACGGCGTTGGAAAATCCAACCTGTTTGACGCCCTTCGTTTTCTCAGCGCGACTGCCAGTCAGATGACTTTGGTTGAAGCCGCGCTGTCGATTCGGGATGAGGACAAGCGTGCCGGAAGTGTCCGCGCCATCTTCCACCGTGTTGGCAATCAAACGACGACCGACGAGATCAACTTCGAGGCTGAAATGATTCTGCCCAATACTGGGAAGGACTATTTGGGACAAGAGACGAAGCCGACTCACACCTGGGTCCGCTACGCGCTTCGTCTCAAGTATCGGCAATCGGCAGCCATAGGGGGAGATGCAGGGACATTGGAAGTAGTGTCGGAAGAACTCGCGCCCATCCCGAAAGCCGACTGGGATTCCAGAGTCAAATTTGCCCACAGCGAGGAGTGGAGCGACTCGGTGTTGATCACGAAGGCCCGAAAAAACCCGTTTTTCATTGCCACCGAAGCGGTCCAAGGCCAGCGGACCGTCCGGCTCTATCAGGACAATCGCAAAGGCCGTCCGTTTAGCGCCCCTACCGCCACCTTGCCTCGGACGATGTTGAGCACTGTCCAGACTTCCGAGTATCCGACGGTGGTGCTGGCCCGGCGGGAGATCGAGTCTTGGGGCGTTCTGCAATTGGAGACATCCGCTTTGCGTCGAGCGGATTCCTTCGACGCTCCAGACCGTCTTTCCGCGAATGGTTCGCACTTGCCTGCAACCTTGCAGCGGCTTGCCAAACGGGCCGCAGAGCGGGCTGGAAGCAATGTAGAACGGGAAGCAGCTACCGCCGCTATCTTCTCCGAAGTCTCCAACCGTCTGGCCCAACTCTTGGATGACGTTCGTTCTGTTTCTGTGGATCGAGACGAAGGGAGACAATTGTTAACCCTGCTCGTTTCCGGCAACGAAAGAACGCCGTTCCCGGCCAATGCCCTGTCCGACGGAACGCTTCGCTTCCTTGCTTTGGCCGTGATGGAAATGGACCGTGAATCGGGGGGATTGCTCTGCTTGGAAGAGCCGGAAAACGGGATTCACCCTCAGCGCATCCGTCCCATGATGAAATTGCTGCAAGACTTTGCGGTCGATACGAGAATGGCCTGCAACGAGGAGAACCCCCTCCGTCAGGTGCTCATCAACACGCATTCGCCGTTGGTGGTGCTCCAAACACCCGAGGAAAGCTTGCTCATGGCGGAGTTGATCCCGGACGTGAAAACCATCACGACCGGAGGGGCGTCGCAGGATGTCCGCTTTCGAAAACTGGCGTTCAGTTGTTTGTCTGGCACCTGGCGAGAACACTTGGAAGGCGAACAACGGATCACCACCAAAGGCGGCTTGTTGAGCTATCTGAACTCCATCGGGCCGGCCCGCGCCCCGCGCCCCTCCGCCAAGCGCGTCATGGATCGCAGCGATCTGCAACAACTGCTGCCGTTCCTGGCTGACCAATGACCGCGCTCTCCTTCACCTTGCTGGGCGAGGGTTCTTCCGACGCGATGCTCATCCCAGTGGTGCGCTGGCTCTTGGAATCCAATGGTGTGAAGCGACCATTGCTCCCGTCGTGGGCTGACCTTTCGCTGTTGCACAAAAGGCCGAAAGGTTTGGCGGCAGAAATTCAGGCAGCCTTGGAGAACTATCCTTGTGAATTGCTCTTTGTGCATAGGGACGCCGACAACGGACCGAGGGAGGATCGTCTCAAAGAAATTCAGAAGGCGCTTCGCAAGGTAAAGGGCCAACCT
>JAYVWQ010000196.1:0-2433 GCA_043785945.1 Akkermansia sp. | reverse complement strand
CGCGACTCGGACTTGTCCTTGCCCCACGCGATCATGCCGAGGCCGGGGATGAGCACGACGGTCGGGTTCGGGTCGCGCATGGCGGGCGAGTTCGCGTGTTTGCACTTCGCGTAGTAGGCGGCGTAGTCCTTGCGATACTGCTCGATGCCATTCGACAGCTTCGTTTTGAGCGCGGCGATGTCTTCGGCCTGCGGATTCCAGTCCACGTAGAGCGGCTTGATCTTGGTGCGCAGGAAATGGTCGGGGCAGCTCGTGCCTAGTTCGGCGAGACGCGGTGCTTCGTTAGAATTTACGAAGCGCAAAATCTTCTCGTCGTCCTGCACCGTGCCGATGAAACGCTTCTGCTGGGAAACTTGCCCGCGCAGCCAGGAGAGAACAGACGCGAAGGTCGTGTTGCGTTTCTCCGGCGCGAGCGTCTGATACTTCGCGCCGCCAAACGCCTTCGCATCGCTGCCCTTCTCCGCATATTTCTTCTCGATGAACTGCGACGCCTTCTCGATGTAGCTGAGCGTCAGGTGATAGCACTCCATGTCGTCATCAGCCCACGAGATGAAGCCGTGCTGACCCATCATGATGGCCTTGGCCTTCGGGTTCTTCTGGCAAATCTCCTGCATCGCCAGGCCCAGCTCGAAGCCAGGACGCATCCACGGCACGTATTCCATTTCGCCGCCGAAGATTTCCTTCGTCAGTTCCACGCAACGCGCCGACGCGGCGATGGCGATGATGGCGTTCGGGTGCATGTGGTCCACGAACTTGGCGGGAATGAAGCTGTGCAGCGGCGTGTCGATGGAGGAGGCGCGCGGGTTCAGGTTGAACGTGGTGTGATTGTAGGCCGCGACCATGTCGTCCTCGGCCTGTGATTTCAGCCCCTTGTCGCTGCGCGCGGCGTAGCTCTTCTGCAAGCCGATCAACTTCGACTGGTAGAGCGAGGAGAAATTCTCGCGCAGGCTCGTCCGCAAATCGCCGCCGGAGCCTTTGACCCAAAGCACTTCAACGGACTCGCCCGTGAGCGGATCCTTCTCCATGAGCTTCGACGACGTGTTGCCCCCGCCGGTGTTGGTGATGCGTTGGTCGGCACCGAGCTGGTTCGAGCGATAGACGAGGCGGTCCATGCCGGAGAGTTTCGCGGCATCGGCATCGTTCCAGAGGTCGTGGACAAATTGGTATTTCGACATGGGCCAAGCCTTGAGGTTCAACGGATGATCTTCAAGGGGCAAAGGGGGCAAGCAATGGCGGGGGCCGGTTGTCGCCGCGCGACAACCGCTACCTCACTCGTGGCCGAACTTCACCACGCGGGTTTTCTCGAAGCGTTTCAACTCCTGATGGATGGTGCTGAGACGTTGCCGAGCCATCTCCGCTGAGGAGTGTTCGGGATACATTTCGATGATGCGCTGCAAGGTCGTCTCGGCGAGTTGCGTCTGGCTGGTGCCGTTAATCTGATGGTCGGCCAGCAGGTTCAGCCAGCGCGCCACATGCTTGGGCGATTCGCCAGGCAGGGCGATGAGTTGCTCCAGTTCCTGCGTGGCCAGATCGAGACGCTCATAATCGCGGGCGTAAATCGTGGCCAGCCGCTCCCGCGCCTCGTGATCGAGCGGATGCGCTTCGAGGTGCGCGACCAGTTCCGTCGCCTCTGTTTTGAAATCCTTTTCCTTGGGCAGCAGATGCTCCTGCGATTTAAGCAGGCCGAGATATTCCACGCCGGGTTTGATTTTCACGGCGGAAGGCGCGCGAGCCTCCACGAGCTGGGCGGTGGTGCCGAGGTGGGCGATGCGGCTGGCGGCGGTGCGCTCGAACTCCGTGCCGGGCAGCAGTCGAATGATTTCCTCCAGCGCGGCGCGCGCCGCCTCGGCGTCCTGGGCAAATTTCAAATGCCAGTCGGCGAGGGTATTCAGTGCGAAAGCAAGATTGGCGGGCGTGTGTTTGGGCTGCGCGCAGAGGCGATGCACGGCGGTCTCCGCGCCCGGCAGGTCGTTCAGGTTCTCAGCCTGAATTTCTGCGAGCATCATTTGTCCGGTGAAGTCGGTGGGAAATTTCTGCAACTGTTCCTGAATCGCATAAACGGATTCACGAAACTTGCCGCGTCGGCGCAGTCCCTCGGCCGTGGAGTAGAGCGGCACCGCGTCGGGTTCCTCACTGCCGCCGTCGATGGCGGAGAGAATGGGACTGAACAACGTGTGCCCGATGCTGGGTGCCCAGATGAAGGCCAGAACGATGGCCATGGGGACGCTCAACAAAACGGCAGAGATGGTGCCGAAGGGGCCGCTGCCCCGGGCAAACCAAAATAGGACGCTGGCGAAAAGCAGGGTGACGATCCACTTCACCGCCAGCCGCACCGGGTCAGCGGATTTTTGGCAGGCGCGAACGAAGGTGTAGGCGATGAGGCCAATAATGCCGAGGGCGATGAAGAGCAGCAACGTGATGCGCAACCACTGG
>JAYVWQ010000195.1:0-9938 GCA_043785945.1 Akkermansia sp. | reverse complement strand
GCCATGCGCGGAGATTAAAATGTGGCGGCGTAAGATTCCAATGCAATTGAGACGCCCCGGCGGGGCCGGAGTTTTAGGCAAATCCTTAGAGCCTGTCTGAATAATCCAAGGCCGGGCGCGGAGCGCGGGCGTCTCGTCCGCGTGCTTGCCTGTCCAGCGGGGCGCGGCGGGCGGACGGGACGTCCGCGCTCCGGGTTTTTCAGACGGCTCTCAAACGTGGTTCTCATTGCGCGCCCCTCTCAACTCGCCTCTTTTCATCGACCGCCCCCGCCCTTACCGTCCGCGCCACGCACATGAACACCGGTCACGCCAACAACGCCGCCCTCCGACTGATCCTCTGGTCGGCGGTTTTGCTCGTCGGGTTGTTTGCGGCGGCGTGGGTTGGCCGCGTGCTCGGCGACTTCATCCTCGCGCACCCCAGTCTCCTCATCGCGCCCTGGGCCTGCTTTCTCGTCGCGGTGCAGTATCTCTTCCGCGATCCCGACGCCATCGAGCCGAGTGATCCGAACGCCATCGTTTCCCCGGCGCACGGCAAGGTGGATGTGATCGAGGACATGTCGGAAAACGCCTTTATCCAAGGCCCCTGCAAACATCTCTCCATCCGCGTGTCGCTGATGGATGTGCAGGTGCAGAACGCTCCCCTCACCGGCGTGGTCAACCGCTTCGAACATCAGCGCCCGATGCGCGATGGTGGCCCGGCCGCGCTGGAAAATCTCTTCATCGGCCTCGACGCCGTGGGCCGGCCCGGTGTGAAAGTAGCCGTGCGTTTGGTGGGCGGCACCTGGGGGCGGCGCATCGTGCCGTGGATTAAAGCGAACGAAGTCGTGGCCCGCAGTGTCAGACTCGGCATGATGCGCCCGGCCACCCGTGTGGACCTTTATTTGCCGGCCAGCGTGAAGCTCCTCGTCCATCTCGGCGACGAAGTGGCGGGTGGACAAAGCGTCGTGGCCAAATTTGAATGACTTTTTATGGCTGACAACGGACCAATCCCGGATGCGCCGGAGCCGAAGCTGAAAATTTATTTTCTGCCCAACCTCTTCACGGCGGCCAATCTTTTTTGCGGCTTCGTGGCCCTGACCAAGATTGTGGGTGTGGACATGGGGCCGGACGTGACGCAGCCGGACTACACCGAGATCAAGCTGGCCCTTGGCTTCATCCTGCTGGCCTGCATCTTCGATCTCTTCGACGGGCGCATCGCCCGCATGGCGGGCGTGGAAAGCCCCTTTGGCCGCGAGTTCGATTCGCTGGCCGACCTCGTTTCCTTCGGCGTGGCCCCGGCCTTTCTCGTCCACCGGGTGGTGCTGCGCGAGGTGTTTGAAAAGCATCCCGAGTTCGGCTGGTTCATTTCCTCGGCCTATCTGCTGGCGGGTGCTTTTCGGCTGGCCCGTTTCAACTGTCTCGCCACCATGGCCGGCGGCGGGGGAGGCAAGGAATTCCTCGGCTTCCCCATTCCGGCGGCGGCGGGACTTGTGGCTTCACTGACCATGGTGATGATTCATCTGGAAGATTTGAACTACGCGCCCAGCAAGTGGAAATACGCCCTGCCCGTGCTGCTCCTCTTCCTCTCGGCCATGATGGTCAGCACCGTGAAATATCCGACCTTCAAGAGACTTGATTTGCGGGCCACGAGCACGTTTTGGAAAACCATGATCGCCGCCCTGCTCGTCGGTCTGGTCGTCGTCCTGCGGGAACGCGTGCTCTATATTGTCATGCCCATCGTCTTCACCGCCTATCTGCTCTACGGCTTCATCCGCCCGCGCATCTCGCGCAAGATGCGGCACGAGATTGAAGACGAGGACGAGGACGAGGACGAGGACGAGGAGCCGACCGCGCTTCCACGCTGAGAAAAATTGAAGGATGATTATTCCCGAACACAGCCCCGTCGCCTTCATCACCGGCCTGTGCGCCGGCTTTCTCATCTCCATCCCGGTCGGCCCGATCAACCTCACCATCATCAACGAGGGCGCGCGGCGCGGCTTCCGCTGGGCCCTGCTCATCGGCCTCGGCTCGGTGCTGATGGAATCGATTTATTGCGCGCTGGCCCTGACCGGCTTCTCCGCCTTCCTCGACCGGCCCATGGTCAAGGCCACCATGCAGTTGTTGAGCTTTCTCTTCCTGCTCTTCCTCTCGTGGAAGTACTTCCGCGCCAAATCGATTCCCGAACACAACCGCAGCGCCGACGCCATCGAGAAAAAACTTCACCCCCATTCAGCCTTCATGACCGGCTTCGTGCGCGTGCTGGGGAACCCCACGGTGCTGCTCCTCTGGATGACGCTGACCGCGACCTTCCTCGCGCACAACTGGGTGGACCGCACCTTCGACGACCGGGTGGCTTTCGTGCTGGGCGTGGCCGGCGGCGCGACGCTTTGGTTTGTCCTGCTGGCCTGGGGGGTGTCACGCGGTCACGGACGCATGTCGCCGCAGGTGCTGCTGCGCATGGAACACATTTCGGGCGCGATCCTGCTTCTGGCGGCGTTGTGGATTGGCGGAAAAATTGTCCAGCAGTTGCACCGCCAGCGCGAGACGGCCCGTCCGGCGGCGGCGCTCATCGTGCCAGCCGCAGGTAAATACACTTGAGGTATTCCGCCTCGGCAAAAGTCGCCGCGTGATCCGGCGCGTGCCCCGTGCGGTCGAACACTTCAAACTTCCTCCCCGACTCTTCCGCTGACCGCATGACTGTGCTGAAGAATTCCCCCGTGCCCACATGCGCCGAGCAGGACGCCGCCACCAGCACGCCGCCGGGCCGCAGATGCGCGAGAGCCGTGGTGGCCAGTTTCCCGTAGGCGTGCAAGGCCCCCTCCCGTTCCGTCTCGCGTTTGGCCAGTGAGGGTGGATCGAGCACGATCAGATCGAACTGCCGCTCCAAGTTTCTTTCCAGCCAGTCGAAGGCGTTGGCCTGCACCGTCTCGTGACGGCAGCGGGCGATGATCGCGGCGCCCGTGTTCAAGGCAAAGTTCCGCTGCGCGCTCTCCAAAGCGTGCGCGCTGAGGTCGAGGTCCGTCACCGAACGCGCGCCGCCGCGCGCGGCGTGGAGTGAGAAGCCGCCCGAGAAACTGAACGCGTTCAAGATGTCGCAGTCCTTCGCCAGTTGGCCGACCGCGCGGCGATTCTCGCGTTGGTCGAGGAAGAATCCCGTCTTCTGCCCGGCGATCACGTCCGCCTCGAAGCGGAGGCCGGACTCCAGAAAAACCACCGGGCCGCTGACTGGATTGCCGGACAGAATTTGCCCCTCCTTCAATCCGACCGCGCCGAAGGCCGACTGCACATTCCGGCTCAACCGCAGGACCAACGACTCCGGTTGGAGCCGCGCGCGCAGCAGCTCCAAGAGGAAGGGCACACGCGAAGCCCACGCCGCCGTGTAGAGCTTGAGGACCAAGACACGCCCGTATTGGTCGAGCACCAGACCCGGCCAGCCATCGCTCTCGCCATTGATTAGCCGACAGGCCGTCGTCTCGGCATCGAGCAGACCCGCGCGTTTGGCGAGCGCCGCTTCGAGCAGGTTCTGCCACCACGCGTCGTTCAGTTGTGCCGGTTTGCCGCGATGCAGCACGCGGATGCGCAGCGGCGAATCCGGATCGTAAAGCCCCACGGCGAGGAACTGATCCTTGCGGTCGTAAATGACGGCCAGCTCGCCCGCCACGCCCGCGCGGTTCTGATCGCGGATGCTGTTCTCAAAAACCCAGGGATGCCCGCCGCGCACGATGGTCTCGACTGCGGCACTGACGCGGCAGCGCAGGCGGGATGCGGGCGGATTGGAAGGAGCGGGTGTCATGGCTGTTCAAGGTCTCCAAGCACGCGGGCGATGGGTGATTTTTTCACGTCCCTGATGTTCTGCCCGCTTTCGCCGCCCGGCTCAATCTTTGTGTGTATTTCGGTTCGAGGTACGTCTTAATTTTTCCCTTCTGCCCGCCAGCGGCGTCGTGTTCCAATGCGGGGATGAGCCAGACCCATCCATTGACGACCACAACTTTTGAACTGCCGGGCTATCGCGTAATCAAATCCTACGGCGTGGTGCGCGGCATCATGGTGCGGTCGCGCTCGGTCTTCGGGAACATGGGCGCGAGCATCCAGAGTTTGTTCGGCGGGAACATCACGCTCTACACCTCGCTCTGCGAACGCGCCCGGCAGGACACCTTCGACCAGATGCTGGCCCACGCCGGTCAGCTCGGGGCCAACGCGGTGGTGGGCGTGCGCTACGACGCCACGGAGATTGCCCCCGGCATCACCGAGGTGCTGTGCTACGGCACGGCCGTCACCGTGGTGGCGAATGGGAGTGGAGAGTGGAAGGTTGAGTGTTGAGGGCCGGAATGGATTTGCGCTCGACTCTCCACGCTCAACTTTCAACTCTCCACCCAAGTATGGCAGGACACAGCCGATGGGCGAAGGTGAAGACGTTCAAGGGCGCAATCGACGCGAAGCGCGGGAGGATTTTCTCGAAGCTGGCGCGCGAAATCGCCATGGTGGTGAAGCAGGGCGGAGGCGACAAGGACATGAACCCGCGCCTGCGCATGGCGCTGCTCAAGGGCCGCATGGCCAGCATGCCGGCGGAGAACATTGAGCGCGCGATCAAGAAGGGCCTGGGCACGGACGGCGGGGCGGCCTTCGAGGAATTGACCTATGAGATTTACGCGCCGCACGGCGTGGCCCTGCTGGTGGAGTTGCAGACGGACAACCGCAACCGGACGGCGGCAGAAATCCGCAGCATCGTGACCAAAGGCGGCGGCAGCATCGCCACGCCGGGGTCGGTGACGCGGCTGTTTCATCGCCGGGGCCAGTTGGTCGTGCCGCGCGAAGGCGCGAACGAGGATCAGGTGATGGAGGTCGCGCTGGAGGCGGGCGCGGAGGATTTTCAGGCGGATGAACAAGGTTATGAAATCCTCACCGACCCGGCGCACTTCGAGGCCGTCCACACGGCGCTGGAGGGGAAGGGCTTCAAGTGCGCCGTGGCCGAGGTGGCCCCGCTGCCCACGCTGACCGTCCCGCTCACGGAAGCGGCGAGCGCGGCGGAGGTGCAGAAAATGATCGACGCGCTGGAAGAACACGACGACGTGAAGGAACTTCATTCCAACGCCGCATTCCCGGAAGCTCACTGATCGATGGCCTCGCGCTGGGAAAATATTGGACCCCGACTTTTGAGCCGCTTGGCGGACGCGGTCATCCGGCAACCGGGCTGGTTCCTCTATCCGCAGGTCGTGCTGGCGGGGTTCTGCATCTGGTACACGATCTTCTCACCTTGGCATCTCCAGTTTGATACGAACCGGGCCAACCTCGTGGGCGGGGATAAGAAGTATCACCAGAATTATCAGCGCTTCAAAAAGGAATTCTCCCTGCCGGATGAACTCGTGGTCGTGCTCGAAAGCGAGAACAAGGAGAAGAACCGCCAGTTCGTCGAGCGGCTGGGCACGCGGCTGGAGGCGGAGACGAATCTCTTCATGGACGTGGTGTTCAAGGGCGACCTGAAGATGCTCGGCTCCAAGGCGCTGCTCTTTGTGCCGGAGGATAAATTAGGCGAGCTGCGCCAGACATTGCGCGATTTCCGGCCGTTCCTCGAAGAGTTCAGTCGGGCGACGAATCTCGCCTCGCTTTTCACGCAGGTGAACCGGCAGTTCCGCACCGCGAGCCGCGACGAAAATCCCCAGACCACGGCCATGATCAAGGCGCTGCCCGCGCTGGAGCGCATCCTCGCGCAGGCGGGCGACAGCTTGAAGCGCCAGGGCGCACCGCCCACGCCCGGCATCAATGCGCTCTTCGGGGCCGGCGGTGATGAGGCGGAGAGTAAAATTTACATCACCTTCTCCAAGGGACGCATCTATCTGGTGACGGCGCGGGCGCGTTTGGAATCGTTGAACGGGGAAGCCGTGGTGCGGCTTCGCCAGTTGGTCGCGGAAACCGAACTGGAGGTGCCGGGCCTGAACATCGGCGTCACGGGCGAGCCGGTCCTGGAACTCGACGAGATGGCGCAGTCGCAGAGCGACACGATGAAGGCCACGATCATTTCGTTCGTGCTGGTGGCGCTGATGTTCATCTACGGCTACCACGAGACGGGCCGTCCGATTAAGGCGACGATTTGCCTGCTCATTGGTCTGGCTTACACCATGGCCTTCACCACGGCAGTAGTGGGCCACCTGAACATTCTCACCGTCACCTTCGCGCCCATCCTCATCGGAATTGCCATCGACTTCGGGGTGCATTTGATCACGCGTTACGAGGAGGAAATCCGGCGCGGCAAAACCAGCGAGCAGGCCGTGCGGCTGGCCATGGTCTTCACCGGCATGGGCATCATCACCGGCGCGCTGACCACGGCGGGCGCGTTCCTCGCGATGGGGGCGACTAATTTTCGCGGCATCCAGGAGATGGGCGTCATCTGCGGCGGCGGTCTGGCCATCTGCTTGGTGCCGATGCTGACGCTGCTCCCGGTGCTGCTCATGCGTGGACGGCAAAACATCATCGACCACGCGCTGAGCACGAAGATGGATCGGCGCGAAAAGATCGAGCGGCTCTGGCTCTCCCGTCCGCGCCTCGTCATCGCCCTGACTGTGGCCTCGTGCCTGGCCTCGCTCATTCCGGCGCGCAAGGTGCATTTCAATTACAACCTGCTCGACATGCAGAGCGCCGGGCTGCCCGCCGTGGTCTATGAGAAGAAGCTGATAAATTCCGCGAACAAGTCCGTGCTCTTCGGGGTGCTCGTGGCCGACTCGCTGGAGCAGGCGCTCCAACTGGAGGCGCGGCTGACCAATCTCTCCACCGTGGCCTCGGTGGATTTCGCGGGCATCGAGAACATGGCGCGCTACCTGACCGAGGAGCAGTCGAACAAGCTCGTCCTCGTCACCCAAATCAAAGACGACGTGTCGCGCGTGCAGTTCGCGCCCGTGGATTTATCGCCGGTGGACGTGACGGATTTCTCGCAAACCATCTGGTCCCTTCATGGCTATGTCAGTCTCGCGGTCAGCCAGGTGCCGAAGGAGAAAGTGGAGTTGCGCGAGCAACTGCTTTCGCTGCGTCAAACCATCGCTGATCTGCGTCTGCAAATGCTCGTTCTCCCCACCAACCAGACGACGACGCAATTGGCCGCCTTCCAGCAGGCGCTTTTCCGCGACATCAGCGACACCTTCACCACGCTGCGCACGCAGGATGATCGCGGGCGCCTGGGGTTGGACGATTTGCCGCCCGTCATCCGCAAACGGTTCCTGGGTGCGAGTGGCAAATATCTCGTGCAGGTCTATCCGAAAAAAGACGTGTGGCAGCGCGGCCCGCAGCAGGAGTTTGTGGCGGAGTTGCGCCAGGTGGACCCGAATGTGACCGGCACGCCGGTGCAATTGTTCGAGTACACTTCGCTCTTGAAGTGGAGTTATGAACAGGCCGCTGCCTACGCGCTCATCGCCATTGCCATCCTCGTGTTCCTGCACTTCCGCAGCGTGGCCTGCGTGCTCCTCGCCTTGCTCCCGGTGAGCATCGGCGCACTCTGGATGGTCGGCTTCATGGGCGTGTTCGACGTCTCTTTCAACCCGGCCAACATCATGACCCTGCCCCTCATCATCGGCATCGGCGTGACCAACGGCATCCACATCCTCAACCGCTTCGCCGAGGAGCAGAACCCCAGTCTCCTGGCCCGCAGCACGGGTAAGGCGGTGCTTGTCTCCGGGTTGAGCACCATCGCCGGCTTTGGCAGCCTCATGGTGGCCGAACATCAAGGGATTAAGAGTCTCGGCTTTGTCATGTCCATCGGCACGGCCACCTGCATGATCGCGGGCATGACAGTGCTGCCGGCGATTTTGAATTTGTTGAATGACCGGGGCTGGACAATAAAAAAACCCAGCGGCGAAAACGCACATTCGACCGCTGGGTCGGGAGGAACCGAGGTTGAACCTCGAGTGTGAACAGAAAATAATCCAAGTGCCCCTGATGTCAAATTTCGACCCGAACATGACGAAAAGAACCGCCCCTCGCACAGTGGGTTGGGCGGTTGCGTTGGTAGTTCTGGCCCTGACGTTCGCGGCCCGGGCGGACATTTCTGCCGGTCCCGCCTTCAGCGATTTCACCCTGACCCTCGACCCCGGCCACAAGACTCAGATCGCTGGCCCGCTCTACTATTCGCTGGAACGCGAGGACACGACCCAATGGGCCATCCCGCCGCTCATGTCCTACACCTCTGACGAGGGCGTGCCCTCCGTCGAGTTCGACCTTCTCTATCCGCTGCTCACCTACGATCGGTTCGGGGCGGAATACCGGTTCCAGATTTTTCAGTTGTTCAACTTTGCCGGCGGCAACGTGGAGAACGAGACCAACAAGCACCGCTTCTCCCTCTTCCCCTTGTATCTCCAGCAACGCTCGCCGGACGGTAAACAGAACTACACCTCCGTGCTGCCGTTCTACGGTCACATGCAAAACCGCTTCTTCCGCGACGAGATATTTTACGTCATGTTCCCGCTTTACGCCGAGACGCGGAAGCGGGATTTGATCACCAAGAATTATCTCTTCCCCATCGTCCACACCCGGACCGGAGACGGTCTGACCGGCTGGCAGGTCTGGCCCCTGGCCGGCCATGAGCGTCGCGTGCCGACCATCCGCACCAACATGTGGGGCGACGATGTGGCGTTCCCCGGGCACGACAAGAAGTTTGCCCTGTGGCCCATTTTCCTGAACCATCGCTCCGGTATTGGCAGCACTAATGAGGAACACACGCAGGCCATCCTGCCCCTCTATAGCTTCATGCGCTCGCCGTTGCGCGACTCGACCAGCGTGCCGTGGCTGCTCGGCGTGACCGTCACCGACGACCGCGCCAAGCAATACCACGAGGTCGGTGCGCCCTGGCCCATTGTCGTTTTCCGGCGCGGCACCAACACCCACATCAACCGCGTCTGGCCGCTCTACAGTCGCGCCACCAACCAGTATCTCGAAAGCACCTGGTTGCTCTGGCCCATTTACAAATACAACCGCGTCCACTCCGACCCGCTGGACCGCGACCGGATGCGCATCCTGCTCTACCTCTATTCGGACACGACCGAGCGCAACACTGACACCGGCGACGCGCGCCGCCGCCGGGATTTCTGGCCGCTCTACACCCACCGCCGCGATTGGGATGGCAAGGAGCGCCTGCAAGTCCTCGCGCTCCTCGAGCCGGTGCTGCCGAACAACAAGAGCATCGACCGCAACTGGTCGCCCGTCTGGTCGCTCTGGGTCGATGAGAAAAACCGCAAGACCGGCGCGCACAGCCAGTCCCTGCTCTGGAATCTTTACCGTCGGGAAACGGGACCGAAGACCAGCCAGACCGCCGCGCTCTTCGGACTCGTGCGACATTCTTCCGACGAGAGCGGAGGCCATTGGCGGTTCTTCTGGTGGCCGCAGAAAAAACAGGTTGTCGCCCTGCAGTAGCTCCAACCGCCGTTGAATTCTGGAGGACTGGCAGGTCTGTCCTGGCCTTCCCCCTCACCTCACGGAGAGGGAGAATCGCATCCCGCGCCTGGGCGAATCCAAGCGCACGAAAAGTTCGTGAGTCGGAAAACCGTGACTCCCTCTCCCAGCGGGAGAGGGCTGGGGTGAGGGAGAAGGCCGCGCCTTCCATGTGACCGATCTTTCAACTGCATTGGTATATGTCAACGCGTGGCCGCAAAAGCCGCCCGCCAGCCCCGTTCGGAACTCGCCAGCAGTTCCAGCACCGGCGCGCTGAATCGCGAGAAGAGCACGCGGTGGAACAACCCAGCCCATCGCAGCCGCGCGGAGAAAGATTGTTGCAGCGCGCCCGCGATTTCCTCCGTTGCGCCCGCCCATTGCTTTGTGCCCAGCGCGTAGGCCGCGAGCGGCTCCCACGCGAGTTGCGCCGACTCGAAGGCCATCGACATCCCATTGCCCGTAATGGGCGGAATCATGGTCAGCGCGTCCCCGATGCGGCACGCGAGCGGGTCGATGGTTTGAGGGCGCAACGACAGCCCCGCGACTGC
>JAYVWQ010000194.1:0-5883 GCA_043785945.1 Akkermansia sp. | reverse complement strand
AGCGGAATGCCATTCTCCCTCTCCCCTGGGGAGAGGGCCGGGGTGAGGGAGAAGCGCGCATCGCACGCCGAGTCAGCCGATTTATCCTGACCGCACTCTGTCTGACTGCGCTGCTGCTGACCGGCTGCAACAAATCTGATTCACCCGCCGCCGCTCCCGGCAGCACCAAAAAACTCACCATCGGCGTCGCCTTCGAGACGCTGCAAACCGAGTACTGGGTCGCCGGTTTCGAGGCCATCAAAGCCGAACTGGCCAAGCGCGACATGACGGTGCTCGAAGCCGTGGCCGACCAGGACGCGAACCGCCAGTTGCAGCAGGTGAAGAACTTCATCGCGCGCAAAGTGGATGGCATCATCCTCGTGCCCAAGGACGCGAAGACTTGCATCCCGATGATTCGCGCGGCCAACGAGGCGAAAATTCCCATCGTCCTCTTCAACCGTCCGGCGGACAAGACCGACGCGAAATCCGTCGCGGTCGTCGCGGATAACTTCAAGCTCACGCAGGAAACGGTCGCGTTCCTAGTCGAACAGGCGCGCCAGTCCGGGAAGAAGCACAAGGCGATGGTCGTGCTCGGCGACCTCGGCGACATCAACGCCATCGGCCGGCGCGACGGCTTCGAGGCGGCGGTGAAGGGAAACGAAAGCGTCGTCGAAGTCGTCGCGCGCGTGCCGTCGGAGTGGAATCAGGAGAAGGCGCAGGCCGGCGTGGTCAACGCGCTGCAAGCCAACCCCGACATCAGCTTCATCTTCACGTCGTCGGATTTTCTTTTTCCGTCCATTGTCTCCGCGCTCAAGACCGCCGGCAAATACAAGAAGGCCGGCGAGGCCGGCCACGTCATCCTCGGCGGCTTCGACGGTGACGCGACCGCGTATGCCATGCTCAAGGACGGCTACCTCGACGCGACCGGCGTGCAGGATGTTTATTTCGAGGCGCAAGCCACGGTCCAGGCGCTGGTGGACTTGCGCGCGGGAAAGCCGGTGGCGGAACTGATTCTCGATCCGGGATTCGTGATTCATCAGGGCAACTTGAAAGAGATGGCGGCGCGCATGTGGGGGGCGAATATCAAGAGATGAGAACGCGCCGTCGGAGAATCCTGAAAGGATTCCATCACTCAGCCCAGCGTTGCGACGAAGGAGCTACGCTGGGTTGGGACGCGGAAGAGGTCTCAACCCTGAAAGGGTTGAATCACGGTGGCGCGGCGCTGCGTTTGGATTCAACCCTTTCAGGGTTGGTGGTCTTTTTGGCAACGGCACCCAGGGTAGCTCGTGCCTCGCAACCCTGGGCTGAGATATTGAATCCCTTCAGGATTCTTTCCGCTGCGCGCGTGGCGCGGAGTGGAGCGCGGACTTCAGGCCGCTTCAGTGCTCGCAAGGTGGTGCGGGTTAAAAATGGTTGTGCCTTCTTGAATTTGCACGGTGCAGCGGGCTGAAGCCCGCGCTCCTATGCCCATGACCGCCGCCGCCCCAACGAACCACAAACCACAAACCACGAACCACTTCGTTCGCTTGTTCCTGTCCGAGCACCTCGTGCTCTTCCTGAGCGTGGCCTACTTCGCGGCGATGTGGCCGTTCACGCCCGGACTCGCCGCGCCGGAGAATCTGGCGAACATCGCCACGGCGATGCTCCCGCTCCTCATCGTCGCGCTTGGCCAGACCTTTGTGCTCATCGCGCGCGGCATTGATTTGTCCGTCACCTCCACCATCGCGCTCGCGAGCGTGGTCGGTGCGCTGGTGATGAACGCGGACACGGGCTGGCTGCGCGGCAATGCGCTCGCGGTGCCCGCCGGACTGGCCGCGATGCTCGCCGTGGGCGCGCTGCTCGGCTTCGTGAACGGCGCGGCCATCACGCGGCTGCGGATGCCGCCCTTCATCGTCACGCTCACCACGATGATGTTTGTGAGCGGACTCGCCATTTGGATCACGCAATCGAAAAGCATTTTCAACCTGCCCACCGCCTTCAATGCCATCGGCGCACGCGCGCTCCCGGCTTGCGCGGTCACGCTCGCGGTCGCCGTGGTCGCCCATCTCGCGCTGGGCCGCACGCTCTGGGGCCGCTGGCTCTACGCGGTCGGCCACAACGAACGCGCGGCCCACGTCTCCGGCGTGCCGGTCGCGCGTGTCACGCTCGCCGCCTACGTCGCGTGCGGCGTGTGCGCGGCGCTGGCCTCGGTGCTCTACACCGGGCGGCTGGAGACGGGTTCGCCGACCACTGGCCAGCGCATTCTCCTCGATGTCATCGGCGCGACCGTCATCGGCGGCACGAGTCTGTATGGCGGCAAGGGCAAGGTGCTGTGGACGGTTTTCGGCGTGCTATTTCTCACGCTCATTGACAACACGCTCAACCTGCAAAACCTCTCGCACTTCGCAATCATGATGGTGAAGGGCGCGGTCATCCTGCTCGCCGCCGTGCTGGATGCGGTGCGGCACAAATTCGCCGGGAGGCCGGCCGATGCTTGAGTTCCGAGACATCCGCAAAGGTTTTTTCGGCGTGCCCGTGCTCAAGGGCGTGAGCTTCCGCGTGGACGCCGGGCGCGTGGTCGGACTGGTCGGCGAAAACGGCGCGGGCAAATCCACCTTGATGAACATCCTCGGCGGCAATCATCGCCCCGACGGCGGCGCGCTGTTCCTCGACGGGGTGGCCTTCGAGCCGCGCGGGCCGCGCGATGCGGCGGCGGCGCGAGTCGCGTTCATCCATCAGGAGCTGAATCTTTTTCCCAACCTCAGCATCGCGGAAAATCTTTTCCTCACCACGTTCCCCCGGCGCGCGGGCACGCCGCTGATTGATCGCGCCAAGATGCACGAGCGCACCCGGGCGCTGCTCGCCGAAGTCGAACTAACCGCGCCGCCGGAAACGCTGGTCGAGCATCTGCCCGCCGGCGAACGGCAGCTCGTGGAAATCGCCAAGGCCCTCAGCCTCGACGCGCGGCTCATCATTCTCGACGAGCCGACGACTTCCCTGACCGCGCGCGAGACGGCGCGGCTCTTCGCGCTCATGGCGCGGCTGCGCGCCCGTGGCCTCGCGATGATTTACATCTCACACGTCCTCGAAGACGTGCTCCGGCTCTGCGCCGACCTCGTGGTGCTGCGCGACGGCGATGTCGTGGGCAGCGGCCCGCGCGCGGAGTTCACGAAGGAGCGCCTCGTTACGCTCATGGTCGGGCGCACCATCCAGCAGTTCTTTCCGCCGCGTGTCACTGTGCCGTCGCGCGAACCGGTGCTGGAAGCGGACGGACTGTCGCAGCCGGGCGTCGTGCGCGACATCAGCTTCGCGCTCCATCGTGGCGAAGTGCTTGGACTCGCCGGTCTCATGGGTTCGGGCCGCTCGGAACTGGCGCGCATTCTTTTCGGACTCGACCCGTGCGAGCGCGGCGCGGTGCGCGTGAACGGCCAGCCCCTTCGCACCCGCTCCCCGCGCACGAGCATTCAACGGCGCATGGCGTTTCTCACCGAAGACCGCCGCGCCGAAGGGCTGTGCCTGGAAGCGTCCATTGCCGACAATCTCGCGCTCGTCACGCTCCCCACACACGCGCGCGGGCCGCTCGGCTGGCTTGATCTCGCCCGCCTGCGCGAGCGCGCCGCGAACATTCGCGATGCCGTGCGTTTGAACAAATCCGCGCGCGACTCGCAGCCGGTGAAAAGCCTGAGCGGCGGCAATCAGCAAAAAGTTGTGCTCGCGAAATGGCTGCTCGCCGAGCCGACCTGCTTCATTCTCGACGAGCCGACGCGCGGCATTGATGTCGGCGCGAAGACGGAAATCTACGCGCTCATCAACGACCTCGTGGCGCGCGGCGCGGGCGTGCTCATCATCTCCTCGGAGATCGAGGAACTCATCGGACTCTGCGACCGCATCCTCGTCCTCAATCGCGGCGAACTCCGCGATGAAATCGCGCGCCCCGACTTCGACCGCGAGCGCATCCTGCGCGCCGCGCTGCACGACCGCCCCGCATGAAACCAGCGCGCCCACGTTTCTTCCTGCTCGCGCTGAACAACGCGCCCGTCGCGCTCTTCGCCCTCGTGCTCGCGGTCTTCGGCGTGCTCGCGCCGCAGTTTTTCACCGCACAAAATCTCACCAACATCGGCGTGCAGGCATCCTCAAACGCCCTCGTCGCCATCGGCATGACCTTCGTGCTGCTCACCGCCGGCGTGGATTTGTCGGTCGGCGCGATCATGTTCATCGCGGCGGCCGTCGCCGGAAAGATGCTGCTCGCGGGACAGCCTTTCGCGCTCGCCCTCGCCGCGATGCTGGGCGTGGGCGCGCTGGGCGGCGCGGTCAATGCGCTGCTCATCACGCGTCTGGGCGTGCTGCCCTTCGTCGTCACGCTGGCCACGCTTTACGTCGGGCGCGGGTTCGCGCTTTGGCTCACGCAGACGCGCGCGATGAACCTGCCCGAATCCTTTCTGCAACTCGGCGCGGTGAAGCTCGCCGGAGTCCCGCTGCCCGTCGCGCTCTGTGCCGTCGTGCTTCTGCTCGCGCACCTCACGCTCACGCGCACGCCGTTCGGGCGGCAGATCTACGCCGTGGGCGCGGACCTCGAAGCCGCGCGCAAGGCGGGCGTGAACACGCGCCGCATTCTCTTTTGCGCGTATGTGCTCTGCGGACTTTGCGCCGCGCTCGGCGGCATCATCGCCCTCGCGCAAATTGGCGCGGTCTCGCCCAAGTTCGGCGAGAACCGCGAGTTCACCGCCATCGCCGCCGCCGTGCTGGGCGGTACCAGTCTCTTTGGCGGACGCGGGCGCGTCTTTCCCGGCACGATCATTGGCGCGCTGCTCATCCAGAGCGTCGAGAACGGACTCGTGATTCTCAACGCCGACCCCTACCTCTACCCGCTCATCACCAGCGCCATCATTTTCCTCGCCGTAATGCTCGACAGCGCGCGCCACCGGATGCTGGCGCGGCTGGGCCAGCGGAAAATTCGCGTTGAAGAGGCGGCGTGAAAATTGTCCAAAAGAACGAGCGAAGGCTACTAGGCGGAGCCGGGCTGCTGCGGCAGCATCGCGCCATGATTTCCCGACTTCTCTGTCTGTCGTTCGTTGTCCTCATGGCGGCTTGCTCCACCGCTCTCGCCGCTCCGCCACGTCTCAAGGTCTCCGAGAACAAACGCTTCCTCGTCACCGCCGACGGCCAGCCGTTCTTCTGGCTCGGGGACACCACTTGGGAATTGTTCCATCGCTTGAATCGCGAGGATGCGATCAAACTTTTTGAGAACCGCGCCGCGCTCAAGTTCAACGTGCTCCAGTCCGTCGCCATCGCGGAACTCGATGGGCACACTGACCCGAATGCCTATGGCGATCTGCCGTTTGTCGATCTCGATGTGACCAAGCCAGCGGTGAAGGACGGGCCGCAGAATGATTACTGGGACCATGTGGACTTCATCGTGCGCGAGGCGAACGCGCGCGGTCTCTACATTGGCTTCCTGCCGACGTGGGGACGCTTCTGGCACGACACGAATCAGGGTCGCAAACCGCTCTTCACCGTGGCGAACGCCGAGGTCTATGGCGAGTGGCTCGGCGCACGTTACAAGGATGCGGGCCTGATCTGGATTCTCGGTGGCGACCGCAGCGTGGAGAACGACGAGCAGAAGGAAGTCATCCGCGCGATGGCGAAGGGTCTGCGCAAGGGCGACGGCGGCGCGCACCTGATGACCTTTCATCCGCCCGGCGGCGGCGGCTCCTCGAAGTGGTTTCACGACGATGCCTGGCTCGACTTCAACATGCGGCAGAACGGGCACACAGCGGAATTCACCGGGCGCTACGATCAAACGTACTTTGATTATGAGCGTAACCCGATCAAGCCGGTGATCGATGGCGAGCCGATTTACGAAGACCATCCGGTGTCGTTCAACGCGAAGAACTTCGGCCACTCCCTCGCCGCCGATGTGCGCCG